>CAZOOR010000056.1:5868-18234 GCA_964581505.1 uncultured Hyphomicrobiales bacterium | reverse complement strand
CCTTTTCTCTTTCAGGTGGTAATTTTTTCAGTTTTTCTATATGTCCCATTTTATCACATATTGTTTAAATATGTCCCAAAAATACAAAAATAAGTTCATATTACAAAATTGTGGTGTTTTTGTTCTTATATTAATAAGAACGATTTGGGCTATGAGCAGTGCGGGGTTTTAAAACACCTAACTATCAATACACTATGCCGTTTGTTGAAACTCTATTGTTCATGTTTACAACTACCTTAAGCCGGATATTTCGTTTTCTCTGTATCTATTGAACAGCCACTGCATAGTTCAGGGGGTAGTTTTTATTCAGGTGTTGCTAACTAAAATATTTTGCCGGAGTTGATTTCGCTCATTGCACGGGTGGGGTTGTCGAGGATAATAAGGTGTTCTATTGCCATTACTGCTTTTTTTATCATTATATTGCGTTTTTCTATTTCTTCCGGTCGGAAGTCGGAGAGGACATAATCCACCAAGCCTCCGGGTCCAAAATTCTTAGCAATACCGCAACGCAAACGATAGAACTTATTATCGGTGATTTTATCCAAAATATCTGCCATACCGTTATGTCCACCCGAACCGCCACTATCTTTCAGTTGGATTTTGCCTACGGGGAAATTGTATTCATCAATCACAATGATAATATTTCCGTCCGGTATATTAAATTCCTCAATTAATTTTTTAACAGCTTCACCGGAATTGTTCATATATGTAGTGGGCTGTGCAACAAGAACGATTTTGTTCTTCAAGTAAAATGATGCGGCGTTATAATTGGACTTAGATTGTCTGAGCGAAACATTATGCTTTTCGCAAATCGAGTGCGCAACCATCCAACCGATATTATGTCGGTTACCAGCATATTTGCCACCTGGATTGCCAAGTCCTACTACAAGCCAATCGGCTTGTTTTTCCTTCTTCTTCTTTTTAAAAAAATCAAATATACCCATAAAAAAGAAAAGGTGTTCCGCACAGAACACCTTCCCGTAAAAAGTTCAACAAACTTATTCTGCGGTTTCGCTTGTAGCCTCAGCATCAGCGGCACCCTCAGCACCTTCTTCACCTTCGACTGCACCTTCTGCACCTTCCTCAAGTTCACCGAGGTCGGATTTAGATACACGTGAATGGATACAAGAAACAATTGGTGTTTCGTCAGCGGCATCAATTTCTACATCATCGAGATTGAGCGAACCGATATAGATTGAGGAGCCGAGTTCCAATTCGGAAATATCGACTTCAACTTTACTCGGTAATTTGCTCGGACGACATCTAATATTCAGTTTATGAATATTCTGCTGCAAAATACCACCTTCGCGAACACCCGGAGCGGCACCGGTAACAACGACAGGAACTTCAAAGTTCATCATCTCGCCTCTGGATAGACCGATAAGGTCGAAGTGAGTAATTTTATCTGTTACGGGGTCGAAAGTAATATCTTTCAAAACGCATTCTTTCGGCTCTTCGCCTTCCATTTCGAGACTAATGATGTGTGTTTCTCTTGTAAAAACAACGGGTCTCAAAGAAAGAGGGTCGGAGAGAATAGGAATCGATTCTTCGCCTCTGATATAATAAACACCGGGAACTTTTCCTTCGCGTCTATATTGTTTGGCGATTTGTTTCCCCGTTTCTCTTTTTTCAACTTTTAAAGTTATCTGACTCATTTTATTAAAATCTATTATTTATAAAAAATTATCTTTCTATCTCGAACAGTGTACTTATTGAACGGCTGTCGTGCGTTCTTATTATTGCTTCGGAGAGAATATCGGAGACCGAAATCACTTCGATTTTGTCCGGTTTGTTAACGAGCGGCAATGTGTCCGTAACAAACATTTTTTTAACGGAATCCGCATTTGCGAATTTTTGCAAGGCATCACCGGAAAGCACCGGATGTACACAAACGCCATAAATATCTTTGGCTCCGTTTTTCTTCAAAGCATCAGCACACTGGATAAAAGTATTGCCCGTATCAATCATATCATCAACGATAACGACATTTTTATCTTTTACATTACCGATAATGTGAACAATTTCCGCAACATTATGGGCAGGACGTCTTTTATCAACAAGCACCAAATCACCGCCAATACGTTTTGCATAGGCTCTTGCAGTTTTCACACCACCCACATCTGGGGAGGCAACTGCAAAATTTTGCAGATTAAGTTTCTTCAGAGCTTTAATAAGTACCGGAGACGCATACAAATGGTCGAACGGAATATCAAAGAATCCCTGAATCTGCGAAGAATGGAGGTCAATAGAAATAATCCTATCGGCTCCGGCTCTATCCAATAAATTGGCAACTAATTTAGCAGTAATGGAAACACGAGGTTGGTCTTTTCTATCCTGACGTGCATAGCCGAAATATGGAATAACGGCAGTTACTCTTTTTGCCGATGCACGCTTTGCGGCGTCAATCAACATCAATAGTTCCATCAAATTGTCTGCGGGTGCAAAGGTGGACTGTATAATAAACAGGTCAATACCCCTTACATTCTCTTCAAATTTCACCCAAATTTCATTATCGGAAAAATTACGTATAGTCGTTTCGGACAATCTTATACCTAAATTTTCTGCTACTCTTTCTGCTAACTGCAGGTTTGAGCGTCCCGATGCTATTTTAAAATCTGTCATAGTTCATTCCGCAAACAAGCTTATATCTTAGTATTGCTGGGATGGCAGGATTCGAACCTGCGAATGCCGCCTCCAAAGGGCGGTGCCTTACCACTTGGCCACATCCCATTGTTTCTCTTTTAAAAGAACTACAAAATTAAGACTAATTCTTTAATTTTTCAAATTGTTTTGAAGAAAAATGCAAGAAAAAGCCCTTTTTTTTATAAAAGGGCTACTTTTTCTTTAAAAACTATTGTATCCTGATTCTCTGTCCCGCCTTTAAACTCTGATTGGATATGTTCCTGTTTCTTCGTTTCAATGACCTAACGGAGACACCGAACTTGCGGCTAATCCTCTGTAATGTATCACCCCAGCGTACTTTGTAATATTTCGGTGATTTCTTTACATTCCTCTTGCGAGACTTGGAACTGCCCTTATTATGCTTGCCTGTGTAAATTGTCAATCGCGAGCCGGCAAATATTGTGCTTCCTTTTACTTTGCGAGGATTCCATTTTTTTATTGCAGATTCCGAAACGCCGTATTTTGCGGCTATATTACTTAGGTTTTCGCCGCGTCTTACTTTGTGTCTTACTTTTTTATTGCTGGTAGAGGTGTAATTCTTTTTTATTTTCGGTTTTCTCTTTGCAATTTTTCTCTTAACTTTATTTGAATATGCAAGTTCAGCGTTTTTCCGAGCAGTGGAATTTTCTTGTGTCGTAACAATTTTTAAATACTGCCCTGTATGCGGCATTCCTTCGAGCCTGTTCCAGATACGTATTTCATCAATTGACACTTTGAAATCATCGGCAATTTGCGCCAATGTTTCTCCCGATTTAACTTGATATTTAATGATAACCGGTTTTGAAAATTTTGCTATGTTTGCCTGCGAACTCTGTGTTTTATTATATGCTCGTGCAATTCTAATCACTTTTCCCTCGTCTAATGTTTCCACATCATAGGGAATATTATTTAAATTCCGCAGGTCTGCAATTCTAACACTATATTGATTGGCAATACTATATATTGTTTCGCCTTTCTTGACTTCATGCATAATATACGTTACCGGAGAAACACCTGTAACAGCATTAGCAACACTGTCCGAAGCAGTTTCCGCAAGGTCTTCTTTCCGATGCATATCAATTGGAATACGTAGTTTTGTGCCGCGTCTCAATCTGCGTCTTGTATATCGCATATTATTTGCCGAAGCAAGTTCATGGGCTGAAATACCATATTTTTTGGAAATTGATTTGAAAGTTTCACGTCTGCCGACTTTATATGTAACCCAAGGTTGTTTTTCTTCGGCACTCAGAGTAGCCAGCGTAGCGGCAAAACTCTCTTTTGTGTCTTCGGGTATCCTAATAGAATATTCCTTTACATCGGGTGGTGTACAGCTGGATATTAACTCGGGATTATAGTTTTTCAAATCATCAACAGAGAAGTTTGCGCATTTTGCCAAAGCACTTAAACTAATCGGCTCGGTTACCTGAAAGACATCATAAGTAAATTCTTCCTGAATATTGAAATCGGAAACATCAAAGCCGTATTTTTCGGGGTCGGCAATAACTTTGGTCATAGCGATAAACAGCGGAACATAATTCCTTGTTTCGCGAGGCAAATACTTTCTCAATTGCCAATAGTTCGGGTTCTCCAATCTACTGCGTCTAATTGAGCGGCGGACACCACCTATGCCATAATTATATGCCGCCAATGCAAGATGCCAATTACCTAAGTCGCCGTATAAATCTTTAAGATGTTTCATAGCGGCACGTGAGGATTTATAGGGGTCATACCTCTCGTCTATCCAAGGAGAATTATTTTTGTTTAAGCCGTAATTTTTACCGGTAGTACGCATAAACTGCCACATACCGAGAGCTTTTGCACGGGAAACGGCTCTTGGGTTCAAAGCACTTTCCACCATTGCAAGGTGTATAATCTCTTTCGGCATTTCTTCTTCGTCAATTATTTTGTGGAGCATAGGTCCCCATTTGCCGAGCCGCTCAATACAATTGCGGACAAATTTTCTGCCGATTTTATTTTTTGTTAAAAACTCAATGCTTTTCCGAACAAATTCATTGTCGTCGAGGGGTATCTGGTATTCATCGGATTTCTTGGCACTCTGTTCCGCAGAATCCAATTCATTCAAATCAATAGATTGGATTTTCGTTTTCTTGGAAGAAGTAGCAATATCAATTTCTTGGAAAACTTTGTCCCGAAAAATAAAAAGAGAGGAATTCTCATCTAGGCTATTAATATTTGTAATATTACTTTCGTAATCTTCAATTATCGCTTGAGCCAAATCCGTAAAATCGGGATTGCTCTCAATACCCGGATAACTAACCAGCTGATTTAGTACATTAATAGCACCCTCGAAATACTTAACAGCATTGGCAGTATCTTTTTTGTCAATTAGAATAAGCGCCCTAAGATACTTCTGTCTGGCTCTTTCGAGAGTTTTCAGAACGGTTTTGTCCTTTGTCCTACTTGGCAAAGGCACCTGGTCCAATTCGGAAAATTCATCGGGATAAATTTTCTGAACTTGTTTATTCTTATGTGTTTCCGTTGCATTGCCTTGTGATTTTAATTCGGTAAAAGAACCGAAAACAAATGCTACAATTAGCGTCAGCAACAATCCAAATCTTTTCCATTTTACAGGATATAAAGACATTGTCCCCCCGTTTACAATAATTCTTATTGTTAAAAATAAGTTTTTTATTTTAAATAGACAAGAAATATTAGTTAAAAAATAATTAATATTTTGTAATAACTATCATTATCTCAATGAGATAATATATGAAAAAGATGTAAAAACCAATTAAATACAAGCATTTTCGATTAATGATAGTGTATGAGCATCTGCATCAATTTCCGCCATTATCCCTTCGGGCAGAGTGAATTGGTCTTTTGTATGTCCGAAAGTTAAACCATAAAATACAGGAACATTAATGTCGGCAAAAATATTATCCAAGACTTCGCCCAAAGACAAATCCCAAGTAGATGCACTAAGTCCGGGCTTACAATCCTCACATTTACCGATAAGAATTCCGGCGGCTTTTTGCAATTTCCCTGCTGTTTTCAATTGTGTCAGCATCCTATCAATCCGGTATGGCGGTTCGCCGACATCTTCGATAAAAAGAATTTTGTTGCGTGTGTTAATCTCATATCTCGTTCCCATCAGCGATGTGATAAGAGACAAATTGCCGCCAATGAGTCGTCCCTTTGCTTTGCCCGAGCGGATTGTCCTCTGGTGATGATGCCTGCGAACAGGTTCTTTTTCATTTGAATTTGCCAGAGTGCCGATTGCTTTGTTTGAAAAAATCGCTTTTTTCAAACTCTCTGCCGTCAATTCACTAAACGCCGAAAGCATAACCGGACCGTGAAATGTAACAAGTCCCGTAATTTTATTAATTGCAATATGCAAAGCCGTAATATCGCTATAACCCAAAAAAACTTTTGGATTTTTTTTTATTATTCCGAAAGCAATATAATCCAGCAATTGTCCCGAACCGTATCCACCACGCAAAGAGAATACCCCGGCTATATTTTTATCGCTGAACATTTCGTGAATATCATCAACTCTCTCTGCAATCGAACGTGTTTTATAGCCGGAACCACTCTTTACATTCTTAGCATAGCGAATTTTCAATCCGAGATAATCAGCCAGCTCTTCTGCAAGCAGATAATCATCGGGACTATTGACGGCACTGCCGGGAGCAATTACTCCGATAGTATCGCCTTTCTTCAATGCAGGCGCTTTAATAATATTGTCTCCTTTGTCTTTTGCAGTTAATTCGGTTGAATTTAACAGCGGTTTGGCAATTGCCGCCGCCCCAAGTCCCACTAAAAAATTTCTTCTTTGCATAATTCGGAATTAAATTGATAATACTTATTCCTAACAAATTTACAAAATTGAAGCCTAATATCATCTAATATTTTGAAATATGCTTTTATTTTTTTAAAATGCAAAGCAATATCAATACATTGTGAAAATAGAAATGATACGCTTATATAAATTGGAACTAGAAAAAGAATGTCCATTCGGACAAGATGTTGAGAGCGACCTCAATATTCTACTTGATAAATGCCGCAATTATAGCGCTGAGATTGATGAAGATTTAGTTAGAAGAGCATACTATTTCTGCGTTGATGAATTCAAGACTATTAATAGAATTTCCGGCGACCCGTATTATACGCATCCGTTGAAGGTTGCACTTATTATGATTGACGAACTGAACTATGCCGATAATGAATCTATCGCTGCCGCTTTACTGCACGATGTTGTGGAAGATAGACCCGAGATAACAAAAGAAACAATTATCGAACAATTTGGTAGTGATATTGCAAACATTGTGGACGGCGTTACAAAAATCAAAGGCGAAACTACGCAAAAATTGGACAAAGCCGCAACTTATACAAAACTCTTTGAATCGCTTGTAAAAGATGTAAGAGTTATTTTGATTAAGCTTGCCGACCGTTTGGATAATATGCGTACACTTCATTATATGAGACCCGCAAAACAAAAAATCATAGGCGATGAAACATTAAAATTCTATACGCCGTTTGCTCAAAGACTCGGGTTAATTAAAATCAAAAGGAAGTTAGAAGATTTATCGCTATATTTTGCCGATAGGGATAAATACGAATATATTAAAAATAAGATTGCAGAAAAGCAAAATGATTTTCTGACACTGATGCGTGAATTAGAATCTCAAATCAGCACTTCGCTTAACGAAAAGAATATCGAACACGCATTAGCACTTGAACATAAGCACGTCTATGAGATTTATAAAATGATGGAGCAAGGAAGCAACCTGAATGAAATTGATAATTTCTTTTCCGTTGTTATCAAATTGATGTCCAATGATTATTCCGAGTGCTACCGAGCTTATGGCATAATTGCAAATTTGCTCGGTCCTGTTCGTTTGTTCGAGGATTATATTTCCAAGCCAAAGATTAACTTCTACAAAGCATTGCATTCTACGCATTTCACAATGAACCGCCGCCTTGTGGAAATCATTATACGTACCGAAGAGATGGATAACCTCGTAGAAACAGGTATGGTAGGATTGCTTTCAATCAAGAGTGCCGCTTCCAACTTGAACTTCCTCAAGGAGGATTTGAAGGAATGGGAAGATTGGATGAAGGATATTGTCAATGAAGGCGAAGAAGATGCAATGGAAAAAATTTGGGGTACTATACGAATGAACCTCGACAGTGAATATATCACCGTATATACTGCGGCTCGTGAAATGCATCACCTACCCGTCAAGGCATCACCTCTCGATTTGGCTTTTGCCGTATCCGAGGAGGACGGATTGCATTGTGTCTCGGCAAAGGTAAACGGACAGCTTAAAAGTATGCAATACGAACTGGCGGAGGACGATGTAGTCGAAATTATTACTTCGCCCAACAGTGTCCCCGATGAAGAATGGAAGAACTATGTCATTACATTTAAAGCGGTCGTAAAGCTACATAAATATTTCAAAAGTACGGAGAAAAAAGAAGAAAAGATAGAAGAAAAGCCAAAGATTCACGAAGTGAAATTTAGAATACTCGGCGATGACCGGCTCGGAATGTTAAGCGAAATTACGTCTGCAATAGGACAAATCAATATATTGAGAATAAACCTATACAAGACCGCCGAAAATTTATTCGAAGGCATTTTCACTGTCAATCTTCCCAATGAAGATATTATTAACGAACTATTTGTCCGACTATTAAGTGTCAACGGTATGCACTCGGTCGAAGTACTCGACGAAGAAGAAATGCTATTGTAAGCTCTCGTCCATATCAATTCCTGCTTTTACACGTTTCCGCTTATAATAGAAAGCACGGAGAAATTTCTCAATTTCTATGAGTACAATGATGGAAAACGTACCACCCAATAAGTATAACCAATCGGTAGAATTGAGCGGAACTGTGTTCATAACAACATTCATAAACGGTAATGCCACTGCGGCAAGTTGCAAAAAGATTGCAAGTAGCATCACTCCGAGCAGTATGGGATTTTGCAGTGGTCCCACTCTGTCCAAATGATTATTCCGAGAGAATGGTAGATTAAAGAATAATGACCTATCAACTGAGCGTGAATTTTGTACATTCCAAATCTGGAAAAACGCAAGGGCGCAGAATGCTATAGTTCTTGCTTTTTCCAAAGAATCCGGTGATGGATTATAAATGTCATCTAAATAAAATACATATAAACCCAAAGTGCCGAGCATCATAATTGTACCTGCAAGGATAATCCGCGTAACCATCTTGCGAGTAACAAGCGGTTTGTTTTTCTGTCGTGGAGGAAATGCCATGACGTCCCCGTGTTCCTTTTCAAAAGCCAATGGGAAAGTCGAAGTGCCGTCTGTAACAAGGTTAATCCACAATAATTGAGCTGGCAAAATAGGTAGGGGCAAACCAATAGCTACAGACATAGCAATTGTAAGAAGCCCGCCGAAACTGGTGGCTAAAATATACAGAAGTATATGCTGTAAATTATGAAGAATAATTCTGCCACGCCGTATTGCATGAACAATCGTAGCAAAGTTGTCATCTGTTAAAATCATGTGAGCGGCATCACGAGCAACATCTGTCCCGCTACCCATAGCCACACCTATATCGGCTTTTTTTAGGGCAGGAGCATCATTGACACCGTCCCCCGTCATTGATACAACATTTTTATGCTTCTGCAATTGTTCGACAATTCTATATTTATGATTAGGTGCTACCCGAGCATACACATCAATATCGGGTACTTGCTCATATAATTCCTCATCGGAAATTCGGTCAAGTTCTCTACCGCTAATTGCATTGGGACCTCCCTTGCCATGCCCTATACCGACTGATTTGGCAACGGCTTTTGCCGTTTTGACGTGGTCGCCGGTTATCATCACGACTTTTATTCCGGCAGATTTGCATTCCGATACAGCTTCGACCGCCTCGGGACGTACCGCATCTTCTATTCCTGCAAATCCGAGAAAAGTAAGCGATTCAAGAGAATCAATATTTCTTTCATTATCCGTATTTTCGGTAGAGAAAGCAAAAGCAATTACTCGCAATCCGTCAGCGGAGAAACTATCAATGATATTATTTAATTCATCTAAATTAAACGGCTCGTAGTTTCCGTTAGATTTCAGAATATTCTTACATCTTTTCAGAATAACTTCGGGGGCGCCTTTGGCAAAGACGTAAGCCTCGTCTTCAATAAAGGTTCTTACAGCCATTAATTGGTTTTCCGACTCGAAAGGCACATCGACAACAAATTTCACATCATCGGTTTTCAGTCCCAACTTATTCGATAATATCATTATCGCCGCTTCTGTCGGGTCGCCTGTGATTTTCCAAATCCCATTATCTTCCGAGATAGTACTTTCCGTACAGGTGAGGCTAAGCAGTGAAGTCAGTTTAAGCGGAAGATTGTTATTATAGACAACAGCACTTTTATCTTTTTTGAAGAATACTTTTCCGGCTTTGTCATAACCGGAACCACTAATGTAATATTCTTCACAGCCAACCCAGAGACGTGATACAGTCATCTGGTTTTTGGTAAGCGTTCCCGTTTTGTCCGTACATATAATATTAGTACTGCCGAGCGTTTCCACAGCAGATAATTTTTTAACAACTGCATTATGCTTTGCCATTTGTGAAATGCCGATAGAAAGCGTAATAGTTACGGCTACCAGTAGTCCTTCGGGAATTGCCGAAACGGCAAGCCCAACAGAAGTCAGGAACATTGTAATAATATTATTCCCGCGTAAAAATCCTACAAGGAATATTGCCGCAACAGATGCAATTATCGTAACGCTCAATATCTTTGAAAATTTTTCAATTTGGCTTTGCAGTGGCGAAGCCGTTTCGACCGATTGAGCAACCTTGACCGAAATTTTTCCGAATTCCGTATTTTTTCCTACCGCCGTAACCACAGCGAATCCGCGTCCCTTTTGTATTATCGTTCCTGAATACACATAGTTAGTACGGTCGCCAAGCTGAGTATGCTCGTCCAATTGTTCGCTGTGCCGTTTGAATGCCGCAAAAGATTCGCCGGTAAGCATTGATTCGTCAATCAGAAGATTATTCGACTCAATAAGGCGTGCATCGGCAGGTACACGCATACCGCTTTCCAAAATAATAATATCGCCACAGACAACTTCTGCCGCCGGCAACATTACCTGCTCGCCGTTTCGTAGCACCCTTGCAATTGGTGCCGCCATTTTGTTTAATGATTTAAGGGCATCGTTTGCACGTCTCTCTTGAATAAATCCGATTAGTGTGTTCAAGATAACAACTGCAATTATTACGATAGTATCTTTAAGGTCGGATATTAAAGCATTCAGTATTGCGGCAACCGTTAGAATATAGATAAGCGGGTCATTAAACTGTTCGAGCAATAATAGCCAATTGGATTTCTGTTTGCGAGAAGTCAATGTATTGGAACCGAACTTAAGTCTTAACTCTTCAACTTGTTTCGAGTTAAGCCCTTTCTTTACGTCCGTATTGAATAGCCCTACTATTTCATCTATTTTTTTGCTGTGCCACGACATCTAATAATATTTATTAATCATTATTTCTAAAATAAAACTTTAATTTACAAATATAATAAATAAGTTAATAAATTACTCAATTATTATAAGTTTATGGCAATAAAAAATCCCCGCAAATACAAAGTAGCGGGGATTTTATTAATTGATTGTTATTTACACAAAATCAGCTTCTTGCAAATCTTTTCAATTCTTTTTTTCTCTTCATTCTAACTTTAATATCGTATTGAATAAAATACATACAAGGAACGACAATCAAAGTAAGAAAAGTAGCAAAAGACAAACCGAAGATAATAGCCCAAGCAAGCGGTCCCCAGAATATCATACTGTCGCCACCAACATAAATATGCGGTTGAAACTCGGAGAATAAAGTACCGAAATTAATATTGAAACCGATAGCAAGCGGTATTAATCCCAATATTGTGGAAATAGCAGTTAGAATAACGGGATTAAATCTTATAGCCCCGCTTTCCGCAATAGCGACCCGAATTCTTCCCCGCTCTTTTCTCATAATTTCAATAAAATCAAGTAGCACAATTCCGTTTTTGACCACAATACCGGCAAGCGACACAACGCCTATTCCGGTTAACGCCACAGACATCTCGAAACGGAAAATCAGGAAGCCGAGAAAAACACCGATTGTACTCAATATTATCTGTGTAATAATTATTAGCGGTTTGACCATAGAATTGAACTGTGTTACAAGTATGATTAGTACGAGAAATACAGCAATAAGAAATGCCTTAATCATAAAGTCCATTATTTCTTGCTGGTCTTGTTGCTGTCCAGCAAACTCCACATTATACCCTTCCGGTAAATTCAAGGAGGGAACAATCGATTTTATTTGTTTGTTTATTTCATTTGCATTGTAGCCCTTCAGAACATTTGAGCTCAGTTTGATTGTTCTTTTCTGACCTTTCCTATTAATTCCTGCGTATGAATATGAATACCTAACTTTTGCTACAGCCGAGATAGGAATTTGCCTAAATTGTCCTGAACTCATTTCGCGGTAAGTAATAGGCATATTCAAGATTGCCATTATGTCATTTCTATATTTATCTTCGAGCCGGACAATAATCGGATAGTCATCTTTATCATCTCTGAATTTTGATACTTCCTTACCATAGTTTGCAGTCCTCAAAGTCATACCGATTTGACCGCTGGAAAGTCCATAATAATTAGCCCTTGTTCTATCAATACCGAGAATAATTTCCGGTTTATTCACCTGAAGGTCGGACTG
>CAZOOR010000056.1:0-5768 GCA_964581505.1 uncultured Hyphomicrobiales bacterium | reverse complement strand
AGTTACTTTCCCTTTGTGCGGCATCACAGCCCTATCGGGATTTCTCGGGTCGCCGGCACCGATACCTACATTAGAAATAACAGACTTCACAATTGAATTATTCTGTCCGATTACTTTATATATTTCTTTTTCAACCTCTTTTGTTAATGAATCGGTAACAGCGGCATCAGTGCCTATCGGCATTTTAATATAAGTATAGATAAAGTTCGGTTCACCCGAAGGAAAGAAATTAATTTTCGGCGGAAATAGTACAAATAAAAATATTGATACTATAAATATTACTATCATACCGAAGAAAACAATATAGGGTCGTCTCCCAGCTAAGAAGAACATAAGCAACTTCTTGTATAATGCCATTATTTTCGGTAGCGTTTTTTCTTGAAAGCCCTTAATCAAAATCGGTGTGATGAAATAGTGATTTAAATAACCGAGTACGGCAAGAGTAATCAGAATATTCCCAAGGAAAAACATTGAATTCAAGTCAAACAATATTCCAAATGCCGCAATTGTCAGGAATATTTTATGGACTTTCTTCGTGTTTTCCTTAGTACGCTTAAAGTCTTTCTTCTTCATAAAATCAGCCGCTAATACAGGATTGATAAAGAAGGCTACAAACAGTGATGCCGCAAGAGTTATTAGCAAAACAACAGGCAAATAGTATATAAATTCTCCGACAATACCCGGTATCCATATCAGTGGAATGAACGGTGCAAGTGTTGTCAGAGTGCCTGCCAATACAGGAATAAACACTTCGCCGGCGGCAAGTTTTGCGGCTTTCTTTATTTTATAATTCTCTTTAGTATGCAAGCGGTGGGTATTCTCAATTACCACAATTGCATCATCGACTATTATACCCAAAGCCATAAGAAATGAAAATGTTACAATCGTATTGAATGTAAAATCGAATGTAGGCATTATCATAAATGCGATGAATGAGGACAATGGCACAGCCAAAGCAACAAACATCGAATCCTGCACACCCATAAAGAACATCAAAATAACTGTAACAAGGATAAAACCGATTATAACGGTATTGATTAAGTCATCAAGATTCCTCTTTGTAGTAATAGACCTATCACTTGTAATGGTAATATTGACATTTCTCGGGAGATTGTGTTGCTTGTATTCATTAGTGATATTCTTGATTTTTTCAGCGGCATCAATTAGATTTTCACCGCTCCGTTTTATTATACTTAATGATATAACCGGTTTCCCGTTCATACGGGCATAGCTCAGTTTTTCCTTGAAATCATCTTTTATTTCGGCAATATCCCGAAGATAAACGATGGTTCCTCTGCCGGATTTGACTATAATACTTTTAATATCATTGACTGTTTTAAATTCCGAAATAAGACGAATACTTCTCCTGACACCCGATGCAACATATTCACCACAAGAGATATTTACATTTTCATTTTTAATCGCATTCTCAACATTACGAAATGTCAGACCTGCCGCTTGCATTTTATATAAATCCAAATCAATATGTATTTCTCTTTCAAGACCGCCGATAATATCGGCACGCCTGATTTCCTTCAACTCCTCAAAACGGTCTTGCAAATCATCGGCATAGTCTTTCAACCTTTGCGGTTCGATATCTCCGGCAATATTGACAAACATAATCGGAAATTCCGAAAAGTCTATTTCGCGTACAGACGGGTCTTTGTCCAAATCGGTAGGCAAATCACTTTTTGCTTTGTCAATAGCATCTTGCACTCTTTGTTTAGCAGTAACAGTTTCTACATCGGTATGAAATTCAACAATGACTACAGACACATCGGGCATTGATTGGCTGGTAATATTTTTTATTCCGTTCACGGATTTCAGTTGCTTTTCAATCGGTCTGGTTATTAATGTCTCAATATCCTTAGGCGATGTACCCGGATAAACGGTTTGCACAAATATTGTCGGAATAACAATATCGGGAAACTGTTCCTTAGGCATATCCAAATATGAGAATATACCAAAGAACGAAATGACTACCGTTAATAAATATACAGGTACTTTGTGGTCTATGACCCATTCCGTAGGTTTAAACCTTCTGACTATTTTTTCCTTCTTTTTCATATTTCGGGTAATTATTTTTCTGTAACAACTTTAATTTTTTGTCCGTCCGCTAGGTCAAATGTACCTTTTGTAATAATTTGAGTGCCTGCCGTCAGACCGCTTATTACTTCAACAACAGTATCATTATAAAGTCCGGTTTCTATGTATCTCTTTCGTGCCGTCATAGATTTATCATCAACAACGTAAACGTACGAACGTTCCCCCGTCCGCTGTACATAAGCCAAGGATACAGTGATGATACTGTCCTTTTTTATATCGTTTACGGATACTTCGCATATCTGGGAGGGTCTTAATGCTTTTGGAATTCTTTTCAGCCTTACTTCCGCTCGGAAAGTCCTATTCTTAATATTAATAGATTTCGATACATTTTTAATTTTGCCTTCAATTACTTCGTTAATATCGGAAAGCGATACTGTAACCGGAACACCCTTTTTAATTGTCGTAAGATAGGACTCGGAAATATCGCAAACTACTTTCACATTTGCCATATCGGTAATTTTTATTGCAGGTCTGCCGGGCATAAGCATTTCGCCAACCTTCGGAACAATTAAATCCACATATCCGCTGAACGGTGCATATATTCTTGTATTACGTATTTGCTCCAGTAAAGTCTCTTTAGATTTCCGCATTGCCTTATAATTGTTCTCGGCTTGCAAATATTGTATTTCCGAACCCGCCTTTTGTTCCCACAATCTTTTTTGTCTTTCGTAAATATCCTTTACAAATTCGAGACGTGTATCAATTTCGTTCAATCTGCTCTGCAATGCCGCATCATCAACGCGTATAAGTAATTGCCCCCGCCTGACAAAGTCTCCTTGATGAACATTAATGCTTATAACATTGCCGCCCATTTTACTGCTCAGTACGGAAACTCTGTCCGATTCTACCGCACCCTGCAGGTTTATATATCGTTTAAAATTTGTGGGTTGGACTATTTGACTTTCAACGTAAACGACAGCACCGGCACCATCTTGCTTTGTTCCTTGAAGTTCTTTCTCTAATGTTGCAATCATTGATTTGGTTTTCTGCAACTGCTTCTTTAATTTAATTAATTCAGCTTTCTTGCTTTCAATAGTGTTTGGTTTTTCACCGCAGGAAAGCAATCCAACCAACAAAGCGGTGTAAAAAAGTATGAGTGTGAATTTAATATTTGAATTCATTGTAAACCCGACTAATTATTTATATGTAATTTATTTTCATTATTATTTAATTTTAGAGTGAATACCAATGGACGCAGGTGCCTGCTTAACTGCATTCTCCCAAATTTCCTTATGAAGTACTTCCTTCAATTCATCATTCTTAGTATATGCAATGACAAATATTTTCGCAATATCCCTCAGGAACTCTTGCTGTTGAATATTCTCGAACATAAAGTCTAAATTATTCTTTTTGCTTAGATGAAGAGCGCCGACAATAGAAACCCAAAGCTGTACTATCGTATAGCAAGTGCTGAAATTATCTTTAAGCAAGCCGTCATCTATTCCTTTTTGCAAATAAGAAATTCTATTTGTAAACATATCCTTTTGAAGTTCAACGATTTTCGTTCGTGTTTCATCGGATACATTTTCCATTTTGAAAGATGCGGCGGTACCAATACCTAGCAACATATTAAACAATTCGGGATATTCCTGCGTAAATCTGAAATATGCATCTGCATAAGAGATAATAGCCTCCTCGACTGTTTTACTCTTTTCTTCCGCATCTTCAAAAAACTTATTCAAATATATCAGACTATTCTCCAAGATACAATTTGCATATAGGTCATCTTTATTCTTAAAATACAGATACAACGTTCCTTTGGAAAGTTGTGCTTCATCGGCAACAAGAGCCATCGAAGTATCCGAATATCCTATTTTCTTGAATAATTTGGCACCGGCTTTTAGTATTGATTTCCGGCGTAATTCCTTTTCCTGTAATTTTCTTTCCTGAATACCCATACTATTTCCGAATTAATGATTATCAAATTTATTGATATATTTCTGCGGCACTTTGCCCAACAACTCTTCCAATTCAATTGTAGCCTCCAAATAGTCATAGCTAGCACGCAAATAATTGAGATTTGCCTTTGCCAGAGCGGAGTTTGCATCATTTATTTCCACCTGACTGCCGGTCCCTTCTTTGTAACGTATTTCCGCAATATGAAAACCTCGTTTAGCTCGTGCAATGTTCCCTTCATTAATTTCGACCTTGCTCTTAGCAAGTGAAAGTTTATATACCGCATTCTTCAATTTCATTTTCAACGCTTCGTAGGTCTGATTGTACTGCTCAACGGAAGTTAAATAATCCACTTTCGCCTGCTGAACACGATTTTTCGTTTGCATTCCTTGGAATAGAGTAAGCGAAAGATTAACCCCAACGGCGGCACTCTTTACCGTCTTGAAATCCCAATCATTCGATTGTCCTTGATATGTGTAATTACCGAACAAGATAAGCGAAGGATAATAATCCGAGCGATAAATATCAATTACCTCTTCCTGAACATTTTCCATATATTTTAATGTACGCAGGTCGTAATTGGCTTCTTTCAGCTTAGCAATCAAGGAATCGGTGTTTGGTAATTTATATTCTTTCAGTGAAATACTACCTGCCGGTTCAATATTTTCATTAACATCAATACCTATATTGAACTTGAATAAATTAAGTAATTTCATATAGTTCATCTGTGCATTAAGTAATTCCGGTTCGAGATTTTTAACACTTGTTCGGGCGCGGAGCAAATCAAATTCGGGAATAAAGCCTTCTTCATACATTTTCTCAGCGACATATAGATTGTGATTTGCATTTGCAAGAATTGTATCGAATACAGCGACTAATTCTTTTGCAAGCAACACGCCGTAGAAAGTTTTTTTTACCGAGCCTATTGTTTTGCTAATTGAACTTTTATATTGTTCTTTAGAAGCTTTATAAAATGTCTTTGCAGTGCCAATACCTGTAAAAACAGCAGAATTGAATAGAATCTGTGTCAGCTGGGCGCCGGCTTTGAATGAATTTGTAGCACCGATTTCTACCGCCTTCAACTCACCGCTTCCCGGATTTGCAAAGTCCGGTAAGAAAAATTTCGGCTTTTTCGGATTATTTGTATAGTTTGCATTTAGTGTAAGTTTCGGTAAAGCACTACCCAATGCTTCATCAATTTTCGCTTCTGATTTTTGCACTGCCAATCTTGCTTTTTTTGCGTCATAATTGTTCTGCACAGCCAAATCAATTGCTTGCTCCAACGTCAATCTCTGCATTTGCGAAAAAGCGGGCGATAGAGAAGCTAAAAAAATAATACAGAATAAAAATGCAATTGCCAAACGATTTATTTGCTTATTATTCATAATAACTGAACCCCGTTTATTAACTGACCATTGGTCATAAAATAAATTATAGTCATTTTCCAGCTTGTATAACGAATGAAAACAAAAATAGTTTCAATTATTTTTCAGAAAAATACCCGGAGTCTTCCGGGTGGGGTTATGTAGAAAAATTTCTACACTTTTCTACGTTTTAGTGAATTTTTTACTACGATGCCGCAGGAAAAGCAGTAATTACAAAATATTGTATAAATAGTTGTAATATCAATTGGTTATAAGATTTGTGCAGTTTGGTGATTTTCTACGTTTTTCTACACTTTACTACACTTTCTACATTTCTTCTACATATACCTATTACTTATCAAAGAACGTGGAGTGAGCGAACACTCGTTTGCAATATAATGG
>CAZOOR010000055.1:0-18983 GCA_964581505.1 uncultured Hyphomicrobiales bacterium | reverse complement strand
TTCTGTATAGTACATTTTCCCTCCTTTTGTGTCAACTGTTTTTAGCGTTTGACAATTTTAGGAGGGGTGGACTTGCGAAGCAAGGACGGGGTGGTGAGTTAAAAACACCCGCTTCTCACCCCAGCCCGCTCACAAAGGACGAAGAGGTAAAAAGGCAACACTAACTAATGAAAAGATGAAAAGCGATAATAAAAGAGCGGCGACTAAGCCGCTCTTTTTTAATAACAATACAATATATTGTTTATCCTATTAATGCAATGTGTAGTTTAGAAATAGGTGTATTCAAAAATGTATTTTCTGATTACTATTCCGTTCTTGTCGGAATGAATTTCTTTGCGGACATTGCCCGCGTTGTCGTAGGTGTATGTATATGATATTTGTTTTTTCCCGCCGGAATTATATCTGATACGCTCGACCTGCCGTATATCGGGTCTATATATCATAGAATCTCTTGACATAAAATTACCGTTGGAATTATCGCTCACCGAACGTCCTGTAACAACACCGGAATTATCATAGTTGTAAAGGAAGAATAATTTATCAATTAGTTTGCCTTTTTTGTCATAACTCTTTTTTTCAATAATATTGCCCTGAGTATCATATTTATATTTGGTAATTTTGAGCGTATCACCATTCCGATTTAATGAAATAAGCATTATTACCTTACCGGCGGAATTCAATTGATAAATATTTTTACTTCTGACCTGAGTATTATTTTTATTATAAATGGTTATATCTTCAATTTTTTTATTCTTGGCATAAGTAATTACTTTACGACTCTGAATTTTACCAACGCTATCAAACTCTTCCAGTAGTATCAATTTACCGCTACGGTCAAATTCTTTATAGAGGCTTTTCGCAATCTTTTTCTCGGAATCTTTATCCACAAGCCATTTTGTGGAGTTTTTGATTTGATGCTTTTGTGGTTCAAACACAGGATTATTGGTACACCCCACAACAAGTAGAATGCTAAATATTAGCGTATATATTTTTGAACTTCCATACATTAGAATTACATACAATCCCAATATTTAAAAATGCTTTCCTGACAATAACATAATAATAAAAAAAAAGTTACTAACAAAGGAAAAATTACATATTGTATAAATATTTTTCAATTTCCCAATCAGAGACGTGAAGTCGGAACGAATCC
Organism: uncultured Hyphomicrobiales bacterium; assembly: GCA_964581505.1. Classification (GTDB taxonomy): domain Bacteria; phylum Bacteroidota; class Ignavibacteria; order Kapaibacteriales; family UBA2268; genus CAZOOR01. The sequence continues at coordinate 17,830 of CAZOOR010000055.1, read as the reverse complement.
CATTCCTTTTCTTTTGCATAAATATATTTTTTATACATATCGCCCAAGAGTACTGATTTGACAACATCATCTTTTGTAAGGGCGCGTATGGAATGCCAGAGAGAACCGGGCAGAAAACTAATGTTCCTGTCTTCCAGTTCGGAAAAAGAAAACTCATAAACATTCTCTTCAACCGGTGGCGGCACTTTCATCTTGTTTTTAATTCCGTCAAGTCCGGCTTTCAGCAGCACGGCAAACGCAAGATATGGATTGGCACTCGGGTCGGGATTTCTGATTTCTATTCTCGTTGCTTTGTCTTTGCCGGCACTATAGCGAGGCACTCGAATAAGTGCGGAGCGATTTGTCTGCGCCCAGCATACATAAGTTGCGGCTTCATATCCCGGCACTAAACGTTTGTATGAATTAACAATCGGGTTAAGAATAGCTGACATAGCTTTAATATGGGCAAGCTGCCCCGCCATAAATTGATAAGCGATTTCCGACAGAAAATACTTGTCATTTTTGTCAAAGAATAAGTTCTCCCCTGTATTCTTATCAAATAAACTTTGATGAACGTGCATACCGCTTCCGTTAATACCTGCAATTGGTTTCGGCATAAACGTTGCGTATAGTCCGTGCTTTTCGGCAATGATTTTTAAAGTTGTTTTCATTGTCATTACTCGGTCGGCGGTAGTAAGTGCATCGCCATATTTAAAATCAATTTCGTGCTGACCGGCGGCGACCTCGTGATGACTGGCTTCGACCTCAATACCCATTTGTTGTAGCATATATGTCATCTCGCGGCGGGTCTCAAATCCTAAATCCAGCAAATGGTCGAAATACTGTCCCCTATCGTGTGGTTCCAGATTTCTTAATGAATCTCGCAGGATTACTCCATTATCCTTTTTAAATAAAAAGAATTCCAATTCGGGACCCGTATTAAAAACATAGCCCATATCTTCGGCTTCTTTTAGGACGGATTTTAAAACATAGCGTGGGTCGGACTCATAAGGTCGCTTACCCGGGGTTAATACATCGCAAATAAAACGAGCAATATTGCCGGTTTTCGCATTGTGCCAAGGAATAACAGCATAAGTATCCAAATCGGGTTTTAAAAGCATATCGCTTTCGTAAATTCTCGTAAAACCTTCGATTGACGAGCCGTCAAACCAAAGATAATCGTCTAAAATTTCTGCAAATTTAGCAACAGGAACAGTAACACTTTTAACAGTCCCCATAATATCCGTAAACTGCAGATTAATTAGTTCAACATTATCCGCTTTTAATTTTTGTAAAATTTCTTTGTGTGTGTATCCCATTCTATCCAAAATAATTAATGACCAAGAATATTAAATTTATTTTTGACCGATAATAACATAAGAGCCAAAACTTGTTTCCTCTCGCTGAATATCAGAAAACATAGATTCTTTTAGTAGAAGCCAAGTATCGGTTTCGGTTAGGACGTCTCCCTTTTCGGACGAGACCAACATATTAAGTGATAGTAAAGCAGAAAATTCGGGTTTATCTCTTGTTTCATCTAATAAGAATTCGTGAATAACAACTTTACCGCCCTTGACAAGTGAATCGAAAACTCGGCGTAGCACAAACATACTATCAATTAACGAATAAGTCCTAACTACGTTAGAGAGAACAACAAGGTCGTACCCCGTACCGAAATCATCGTTAAACATATCACCACTAATTATCTGTACCCTTTCGCTTACACCTCTTTTTGCAACATATTCCTTAGTAAGGTTAGTTACATTAGGATAATCGAAAAGAGAAAGATTGATTTCGGGGAATTGCTTTAAAATTTCGAGACCTAAAGCACCGGAGCCACACCCCAAATCAAGTACTCTTTCAATATTTTCCGGGTTCGATAATTTAATTATCTCGGCGGCTTGCAAGTTCGCCCGCCAATTTTCCGCCGCTATATAATCAATAAGTTCTTGTTCGTCAAATTCACTAACCGCTTTCGGAGCAATAGCACTTCCGCTAATTACCGCCTCGGTCAGGTTGTCCCAGTTTTTCCAAATGTATGACATATATTTGAGATTTGCCATATAGTTAGGATTCCCTTTTACAAGAAGTGAGTAGGTTGCTTTATTGTTTCTGTAGTTGTTGCCGTACTTCTCAAGCAATTCAATCGAAACGAGAGTATTCATTAATCGGGTAATACCAATACGGTCGGCGTTTAGAATTTGTGCTACATCATCTGCTGTTTTCGATGAATCGCCGAGTATTGTAAAAATATCAAGTTCATAGGCGGTAAGCAATACCCTGCTCTTTGTGAAAGCAATACTCTGCTCTAAAACCTGGTTAATCAGCTCGTCATATTTAAAGATAGTTTTGTCTTTTTTCATAACCGTTTCATACATAAATAAAAAAAAGAAATTCTCCTGCCCTTAAAATAATTATTATTCCGTTAAGTAGCAAAAGAATTTCTATATTTTTTTACTTTTATATGAAAAAAACTATCTCATAGTACTTTTAACTTCCGTAACAATAACTTCCATATCATAGCCGGTATCCAAGGGATTACCTTCATTTACAAATAATAATCCGGTATCGGTTTTTATTGAAATTTTCTTTCTGAATCGTTTCCAAGTCTGAATAATACTATTGAGCTTTCCCATACGACTATCCGCAAGTGTTGCTACTACCTGTGTATCAGGTTCCTCAATTACAATTTGTGGCTGTGGTTTAACAGGCTTTTTTTTCTTTCTTCTCTTTCTTTTTTTCTTCTTTACCGGCTCCGGTTGAACGACTTTTTTAATCCGAGCATAGCTGTCGCGGATATTGATATTAAAAACGACTTTAATATTGCGTGCAAAACGCAACAAATGCTCGATACTATCTAACATTTGCTTACCGCCGTAAACGAATTCGGAACTGCCGGACTTAAATATATTAAATCTGAATAAAGTATTACCCACAGCCAATTTTTTAACTGTAAATTTTTCATATTGCTCGGTATATGCAATAGTATCCTTAATATTAAGATGATAATACTTTCTGGCAACATTCCAATGATATAACTTCATCTCAACATTATCACCGGCACTAAAAACCTGCTCGAAAGTACCGTCCAGGGAATTTGTTTTTATTCTGAATTTTTTACCTTTTGATGTCTTAAATTCAACGGTTGTCTCAACCGGCTGCCCTGTAAATTCATCAACAACTTTACCTTTAACGAGAATTGTAACACTTCTATTGAAACTATATGCATAATTAATCGTCAATATAAATGCACAAAACAAAACGAGTTTATAATTTAATTGTTTCATAACCTTATTACGTTAAATACTAATAAACTTTTTAAATATAGTTTATTAAGACGCAAGTTAAATCAATAATATTTTGAGTATGTCTGCAAAAAAAATGAAAAATATAAACAGTTTGCTATTCATCAGTATATTGGCAATCGTTATTCTGTTGTCCTCGTTCGGGAATCTGAAATCGCAAACAGTATTAAAGTTGAAATTTAATAAAGAGAACTTTTCAAAATTTGATGAATATATAAAGCGTTATGCTCCTGCCGATAGTGCATATCGGGTAATGCTTTATATGGCAAATCGCAATCGTTCCCGAAGACGATTTGCCGCGGCGCGTCAAGTGTATGTTATTTATAGCAAATTATTCCCTAATCGATTGAAAGAGATACAAAAGGATTTCAACTACAACGAAGTAATGATGCTGTTCTCTACACCGGACAAAAGCCTTATACCTTTCTATTTGCAATATGCCAAGGATTCGGCAAATACTGAAAACGGCTATCTTGCCTTGCAAAGAGTTGCAGACAATTATATAAATCATTTTGCATTTGATTCTGCCGCCGCACTATACAAAGATTATTTGCCACTATATCCGAACATTGATAAATTACAAAAGACAATAGAAATTCTTGAATCACCACTAAACAACTTGGAAATTCACAATATCGGTTCAAATATTAATTCAAAAGCAGGCGAATGGGACCCAAATCCTTCGCCCGATGGCAAATACCTATATTTTTCAACTTTTGGAAGAAAAGGCAGCTATGGCGGACACGACGTATTTGTTTCCGAATTCAAGGACGGCAAGTGGCAAAAGGCAATTAATGTAGGTCCAAAAATTAATGGTCCGAATAACGAAACTATTGATAATATTTCCGCCGATGGTAATACGGTTTGTTTATCCGGTACTTTTGACGGCACATTCGGCAAGTTCGATATTTATCTTGTTCAAAGAACTCACGAAGGCTGGGGACCATTGGAGCATCTGCCCTATCCGATTAATACAAAGTATCATGATGAGGGGGCAAATATTACAAGTGATGGCAAGGCTTTACTATTTACTTCGGACAGACCCGGTGGTATTGGTGAATATATTCCTAACGGCTATATCCATCACGGCACACAAGATGGAAATATGGATATATACGTTTGCCTGAAAACCGATGACGGTTGGAGTGAACCGATTAATTTAGGTAAAACAATTAATACACCTTATGCGGAACGTTCACCTTTCTTACATCCCGATGGTAAAACACTATATTTTAGTTCGGACGGTCATGCCGGCTTAGGGCGTATGGATGTATTCAAATCCGTCCGTTTGAGTGATGACTCTTGGACGGAATGGAGCGAGCCGGTAAATCTTGGAAAAGAAATCAATACGGTTCTTGATGATTGGGGATATAAAGTTGCCGTTGGTGGGGATAGTGCTTTCTTCGCTAGGCAGTGGAGCAACCAAGGTAAAGGCGACTGGGATATTTATACTGTGGAATTACCCGACCCTGCACGCCCTCGTCCGGTTGTTACTATAATGGGTAAAGTAACCGACCAAAACGGCAATCCTATTGATGCAACAATCAAGTGGGAAAATCTTGCTAACGGAATGCCTCTCGGCACGCTTCACAGTAATCCCGAAGACGGTTCATATATTATTCTTCTTCCAACCGGAAAAAACATCGGCTATTATGCCGAGCGTGAAGGTTATTACTCTGCCTCCGATAATATTGACTTAACAGATGTCAATAAAACAAAAACAATTAGACGGAACATTCAGCTTGTTTCTATTGCCGATATTGCAGACCAAGAGATTAATGTAACAATGAAGAATATCTTCTTTGATTTTTCTAAATTCGAGCTTAAACCTGAGTCCTACCCGGAGTTAAATCGCCTCGTTAAACTTTTGAGAGATGAGAAGAATTTAAAAATTCGTATCGAAGGACATACCGATATTGTTGGTTCGGACTCTTATAATCTTGAACTATCCCGCAAAAGAGCAAATGCTGTGAAAACTTATCTGGTTAGAAAAGGAATAAGCAGGAAAAGATTAATTGCAAAAGGTTATGGTTCGCGAAAACCTGTTGCTGATAATGATACGGAAGAGGGTAAGGCGAAGAATCGGCGTGTAGAAATTATTTTTTATAAATAGTATTAGTTTCGTTTCATTATTTTATAATGACCATAATGCTTTACAGCTGAGTAATTGCTTTTAATGAAATTGTCAAGCAGTGTAACCCCGCTACTTTTACTACTTAAATTCGGTTCGTTAGAATTAAAATAACTTTTAAAAATAACAATATAGCGGACATTATTTTTCTTTAAATCGCTAATAATTTCTTTTTGTACGGGTTCGCTAGTACTTATCCCGGGGTGCAACTCGTGATAGCGAGTTCCTGGCAGACGTTCTGCCAAAAAATAGAATACTGCATCACTAATAAAAAGCATATCATTACGAACAGGAGAAACAAATATCCTCTCTTTTCTACTTGTGTGTTTACGTATAAAATTAACAGCAGGCGATAAGTCCTTATACCAGTGTTCACTAATAATAAAACGCTCCGCTCGGGGAATATCTTTTATTACTACTGCTTTGGGATTTCGCATATTCTTAATTATATCCGCTTTCTCTTTTAATGGAACAATGATAAAACCAAGAATTAATGAGACAAAGAAAACCTTATATACTATCCTGAGTTTACTAAAATCAACCTGAACAAACAAAGCTAAAAGAGAAAATAACCAAGTCGGTATAAAATGTTCGGCATCACTTCTTACGCCGGCTTGCATAATTAGTAATAAAGCAAATACAGAAATCGGTAACGCCGCTTTCAAACGTGGCGTTAATTGATTGTTTCTTTTTGCTTTAATAAATGCTCCGGTAGTGAATAGAAATACAGTAACCGGAAGAAACGAATAAACACTTAGCCAAAGGAGCATAAGTTGTTGCCGTAATGTATCAGCCGCAAGAGCATTAGATATTGTGGGCCAAGGCAAAGCCCTATATGCAGGAAATACAGTGGCAGGAATATAGAAAAGTTGGTTATAAAGTAGGTCCCATGAAACATTTATAAGAAAATACACTGCGACCGGTATAGCAATAATTGACGCTGAGGATAATACAATCAAATATGCTTTTATTTTTTGCTTGTTGGGAATATCAAAAGTAAAGAATACTGCGCTTGCTATTGCTATCAACAAATATACTCCAATAAAATGACGAGTTATTAATACAAAGCCTGACATCACACCTGATAAAACAAGATATTTCATTAGGGGCTTTGGTTTTTTATCAGGCTCGGAATCGTCATCTTTCCAAATAAAGACTTCTTCGTAAATCTGGTTAATGGTAAACAGCAAAGCCAAAACACTAAACATAATAGCAGGTGCAGTCGGTTTGGCATAAGCATAGAAAGGATTAAAAAAAAGTAAAATCATAAGCACCAAGCCCGAGGCGAACATTGGTTTATTATTATTACTTTTTTGGATAATTCTGTGCATTATTGCAAGTGTAATTACAAACATAATCAAAACGAGAAAACGTGGTGACATAACACTAGCACCGAACAGCATTGAATATGCGACAGTCAGATAATAATTAAACGGCGCATATATAGTGAAAAAGTCCAGATAAGGAATATCGCCATTTGCAACACGCTCTGCACCGACAAGCCCGACCCCCTCGTCATAGATATTTAAGTCGAAATTCAAACCGACAAAAAAATATAGGAGAGCAATGCCTATTAGCAGACGTGCCAAGAACTTTCTTTTATCGAAGCCGTCAATCATAATCCATTAAATTTGTTAAATAAAAAAGAGCCATATCCCAATATACGAATATGGCTCGAAAATCAAAATTATTTAATTTACTTTTTTTTGATTGTCATCTCAACTTTGTCCACAGGAGTTGAGTGAGCCGGTCCCTCAAGTGGTAGGTTGCAAATCTTATCAACAACTTCCATACCGGTAATTACTTTACCATAAGCAGTATATTGCCCATCAAGATGAGGAGCATTTCCGTGCATAATAAAGAATTGTGATGTTGCACTGTTCGGGTCGGGCGTGCGAGCGGCAGAAATAATACCTCTTACATGTTTTGTACTGTTAAACTCTGCGGGTACTGTTGTTTGCGAAGGGTCGCCTTGCCCCCAAGTGCTTTTCGGTTTATTCTTAGTATTCGGGTCGCCTCCCTGAATCATAAATCCCGGAATAACTCTGTGGAATGCAGTTCCATCATAGAATTTAATTGCAACCAGACTGTCGAAATTATGTACGTGCTTCGGTGCAATTTTCGAGAATAATTCGATTTCGATATCGCCCAAGTGTTCGGATTTTTGTGTTACGGAAATAATGTAGTGCGGATTCTCGGAAAAATCGGTCTTTTCCGTTTTAGTTGTTTGCTCTTCCATTGGTTTGTTGTTTCCTTCCTCTTTTTTTGATGTCGAGCAGGCTGACAAGGCAAATACCGCTGCGACAATTAAGATTAATAAAAAGTTTAATTTTTTCATATATACACTCCTTTATGTTTAAAAAAAATATTAACGAATAAAATAAAGTAAAATTATCTAATTAATTTAATTCTCAAAATTTTTATAGGTTTTACGGGGATTCCGTCATTCGGTTCAAATGGACCCGGTACAATCTCACTTGCATTAATTTCTCTAACAACACTCATACCATTAAGCACTCGCCCGAAAATAGTCCAACGCATTTCCAAATCTCGGGCTTCGTCCAAACAAATAAAGAATTGGCTTGTATTTGTATTTGGACCTCTATTAGCCATTGCCACAGTTCCGGGTTGATAGCCAATACGATATACATTTGATTTGGGATTAATTTCATCTTCAAAAGGTTCTCCGTAAATACTTCGTCCACCTTTACCCCATTCATCTCTTTTACTTTTAAATCGAGTATTTCTGTCACCTGTCTGAATTAGAAAATTTTTTGCCACACGATGAAATAAAATTCCATCATAATATCTTTTTCTAACAAGACCGAGAAAATTTTCTACTGTCTTTGGGGCATCTTCCCCATACAAACCGATAAGTATATCACCTTTTGATGTTTTTATTAACACTTTTTGGGTGATAGTAATTGTGTCATTGCTTAGATGTAAATCATTTGCAATTGAACTATCCTCACCGATTTTTTTCTCATTTTGCACACCTATTTGTTTATTAACTGTTTTATCTTGCTCCGGCTTTTCGCTATCGCAAGAGAACAAAAAAAACAGCGAAAAAATAGATGTATATAAAAGAAATAATTTCATATCAAAGTATGCCCTTAAAAAGTAAAACAAATAAAAGGATACCCAGAACAACTCTATACACAACAAATATATTCATTGTTCTTGTTTTTAAATATCTAATTAAAAAAGCAATGGCGGCATAACCGCTGATACCTGCAACAATAGTTGCTATGCTAAGGACAAGAATATCATTGGAATTGATATTTTCCAAACTTTTATAAAACTGATACACGCCGGAAGCAAAAATTGCAGGAATACTCATTAAAAAAGAAAATTTTGCCGCAGTATCTCGTTTTAAACCGAGGAAAAGTCCGGCTGTGATAGTTGTCCCGGAGCGAGACGAACCCGGGATAAGCGCCAAACATTGCGACAAACCGATAATAATACTATCTTTAATAGTGATTTGTTTCATATCCTTATTTCGCATAGCTACTTTTTCAGCTATGTACATAATGATTGCCACGACAATCAGACTGCCGGCAATTACAGATAAATCCTTTGTCAAGCTTCCTTCAATTATTTTTTTCAATAATAGACCGAAAGCAAAAATAGGAAGAGAACCGAAAATAATCAGCCACCCGAGACGGGAATTATCCGACTGCTTACTTATAGGTTTTCGATTACTTATGAAATTTTCCTTAAAAAAACTAATAGGGACAGTTTTAATTTCCCTAGAAAAATAAATCAACACAGCGACTAATGTCCCAAGTTGAATGACAGCCATAAATGAAGTCCATTTCTCAGGTTGTGCAGGGTCAATCAAATCCATTACTTGACCCGCAATAGTCAAATGAGCAGTACTGCTAATAGGAACAAATTCGGTTAATCCCTGAATAAGCCCCAAAATAATTGCTTGAATAATGTCCATAATCTTATATTATCTCTTGCTTATTTAAAGTTTATTTTATAAATTAGTTATGCAAACAAAATAGTATGTAAATAACGCAATGCAAATCTAATAAATTATTTGTTTATTACATGCAAAATTATTTTGTTGGTGGGGATTTTACAAGTATTTTATGTAGTGATAACTATTCAAAATGGACATAATACGTAATTCAATAACAATGGAGATACATTATGAGACTATTATTACAGCATTCTAGAAAGATTCTTTTAACTTTGCTTTTGTTCTTGCTTACAAGTACAGGCTATTCGCAAATTACTTCTGCCGGCAAAGAGTTTTGGTTTCACTTTATGGACCAAATTTTCGAGCCAAGAAGAAATTATGATTTAAAGATATTTATCAGTTCAGATGTGAAAGCAAATGGGACAGTTTCCGTTCCAGGTAGAGGTTGGTCAAAGAATTTTACTGTTTCAGCAAATTCCACAGTAACAATTGCAGTACCTTCCATTATTGGAATGGTAACAATTGCCGATGCAATATCAAACCAAGGCATTCATATAACATCAGATAATGATATTAATGTTTTTGCGTTGAATTATTCAAAGAACACATCTGACGGTAGTTTGATTTTACCTAATAATGCACTTGGTACAAGTTATTATATATTATCTTACCAACCAACAAAAAGTCAACAAAGTGAGTTTTCGGTAGTTGCAACCGAGGATAAAACAACTATACGAATAATACCAACAAAACAAACAACAGGTGGACATGCCGCAGGTACACCTTATAACGTTACTCTGGATAAAGGGCAGGTTTATCAAGTACAATCAACTGATAATGACCTTACAGGTTCACGAGTGTTTTCTTATGGACGAAAAAAAATTGCTGTTTTTGCAGGTGCTACATGTGCAAATGTGCCTCCGGGTGTAAACTTTTGTGACCACTTATTTGAACAGATGTTTCCGAATAATACCCTTAGAAGAAATTATATTGTAATTCCATTTAAAACTCGTAAAAAAGGAGCAAGATGTAGAGTACTTGCCATTCGTAATAATACTAATGTTCAATATTCCCCTAGTCCCGGTGTTAATAACAGTGTTGTATTAAATGCAGGACAATTCTTTGATCCGGTTCTTCAGCAAGCATCAATGATATGGTCTTCCAACTACCCCATTGCTGTTGCTCAATATAGTAATGGACATGTTTATGATGGTGTTACGAATTCCGACCCGTTTTTTATTATGTTAAGCCCTATCGAACAAACACGTGAAGATGTTACTTTTGAAGTTTTTCATTTTGCAAATATTACGGGAAATTATGTCAATATTGCCGCAAAAACATCTTGCACTTCTTCGATAAAAATGGATGGAAGTCCTGTAACAGGTTGGCATACACTTAATACTGGTTCCTCCTATTCTTATGCGCAGGTTAGTGTCTCGCAGGGACATCATAGATTAACCGCTGCCGATAAATGTGGCTTTAATGCTTATGTCTATGGTTATGGGCATGATGATTCATACGGTTATTCAGCCGGCGTAAGACTGGATACACTTGCTATTAAGATGACTAAAAGAACAGAATGTGCCGGTTCCGGCTCGGAATTTTTTGTCTCGTCTTCTCCATATCCGATTAAGCATTACTATTGGCAGTTCGGGGACAGCGATACTTCAACTGCCGCTAAACCTATTCACGTCTATGACCATGGCGGCACTTATACTGTAACGCTTATTGTCCGATACGACAATAAAGATGTTGATACTATTGTGCAGAAATTCAATATTACCGAACCAATAGCAAAAATCGGATATACGGGCGGCATTTGCGGAAGTAAAACCGTTCAGTTTTCGGATAATTCCACCGTAATTAATGGTAAAACTGTTAAATGGGAATGGAAGTTCGGAGACGGTGGAAGTGCCGCTTCTCCCAATCCGTCACATATTTATGCTAAATACGGAACATATCATATAATCCTAAAAATATCAACAGGACAGGGGTGTACGGATTACGATACTTTAAATCTGACAATAAATCCACTGCATAAAATTGATTTAGGTTCGGACGTAGAAGTTTGTTTACACGAATCTGTACAAATTGGAGATACAGCAGTACTCGGCACTCCACCATATATTTATCAATGGTCGCCGACAACAGGACTTAGTGCAACAAATACGCCTATGGTCTCGGCTTCTCCTACTAAAACAACAAAATATTACCTTACTGTCTATGATAATAATGAATGTCCGATAGTTGATTCGATTACGGTAGTTGTCTTGCCATTACCGGAACCGAGAATTACACCGGCAGGTCCTATTGATATTTGCTCTTGCGATTCTGTTCGACTTGATGCAGGTGCCGACTACATTGCATACAATTGGTCTAACGGCGATACAACACAGACCACACTGATTAGGGAGCAAGGTGAATATACGGTTACAGTTACCGATAATAAGGGTTGTGTCAATACTTCGCCTGCTGTTGTTGTAAATATTATTCATCCGCAGGCAACTATTGCACTCGGTAATCCTACCTATACAGTAAGACCCGGACAGCATATAACAATTCCACTACTCGTTACACAGACAGAAAATCTTGATAGGTGTAATTCACATAATTTTGAGCTGGATATTGTTTTGAGTAAATATATTATGGTACCGGAAAGTCCAACACCTAAAGGTCTATTTAACAATGATTTGAGACGCATCCACCTGACAGGAAGCCGTAATTCCGATTCAGATACATTAATGTTCTTACATTTTATGGGTACTCTGGGACATATTACTACAAGTCCGATTACTATTGACAAGTTCAACTGGACTGATTGCAATTTCAGAACTTCATCAAATAATTCGGAAGTTCTATTGAGGGGGCTTTGTATAGAGGGTGATAAAACAAGATTGTATCGTTCGCCCGAACTTGTAACTTCGCTAACAATAAGTCCTAATCCGGCAAATGAAAAAACAACAATCAACTATAAACTTGCCAAAGACAGTCCGGTGAAAATATTCCTAACGGACATTAGCGCCTCATCAAATATTACTCTATACGAAGGATTTGTAAAGAAAGGAGAGCATACATTGAACTTTGATGCAAAGGATTTGCCTAACGGTTCTTATCTACTTGTATTCCAAACGCCTGTAGGCACGTATTCAACTTTGATGGAGGTGTTGAAATGAAAAAGTTAATCACATTACTCGTTATTACGCTTTTCAGTGTTTCCTTAGTTGCTCAGAATAATAAACCGAACTCATATTATAATTTCAGAGCGACTGCAATTGGTCTTTACGGAGGTATTAATATCAATCAACATCATACTGAGTTCAGTAAATTACCCGGTACTTATGACTGCTGTCCTCATTACAGTGACGGCAGTGGAACCGGGTTTGCCATTGGCGGATTATATTCGATGCCTCTGAATGATTTTCTGATGTTAGACATCAGACTCGGGTATTTCACGCGGGACGGATTAATGACTTATGACGAACCTGTCGTCCTCAACCGAAATGGTGAGGCATATAACGGAATCTTTGAACATTCGCTTGATGCGGGCTTAGGCTCTCTTTCACTCGAACCATTTATTGGAATTAAACTTTTCGATGGTCTGAAATTCAATCTCGGATTGCACGCCGGTTTTGCAATCAGTAAAACATATTCTCTAAAGGAAACAATAAAAGACCCGATTGACGGAACATTTGAAAACGGTTTGCGTGAGCGTTTGGTTCAAACCGGTGATATTCAGGAATCACAAGCAATCGAAATGTCCGCACTTGCCGGATTGAGTTACGATATCCCACTTGACGCACGCCAAGTATGGTATATAACACCGGAAGTATTTTATTACTATGGCTTGACCGATGTATTGAATGTATATAAGTGGAAAGTAAATACACTACACGCAGGATTAGCCGTTAAATATGCCCCTTGGGAAGAAGGTGAATTCTACGAGGAAGATGATGTAGAAGAAGCTCATAAATACCCGTATTTACAGGGCAAGATTCGTGCAGTTGGTCTTGATGCCGATAGTGTGGAAAAACCTGTATTGCAATTTATTGTCGAAGAATTCCTATCAACGGAAGTCAAACCCTTGCTTACATACTTATTTTTCGACGAAGGGCAATCGCAGCTCCGTCCTGTCTATAAACAATTATCATCAGACGAAACACAGACTTTTACTGAGAAAGGAATTGCTAAGGAATATACTCTCGATGTATATTATAATGTCCTAAATATTATCGGAAAAAGAATGCAACAATATCCCGATGCCAAAATTAATATTGAAGGATGCAACTCGAATAGAGGCGTTGAGAAAAACAATATCAAACTTTCCGAAAGTCGCGCCCAAACAGTATTCAATTATTTGAAGGATATTTGGGATATTGATGAATCGAGAATGCGAATAACAAGCCGCAATCTGCCGCAGGAGCCATCAAATCCGAAAGAGGCAGACGGTATTCAAGAAAACCAACGTGTCGAAATAACTGCTAATAAATATGAAATCATTGCACCGGTTATTGTTGATGACACATTCCGTACCGTCAATCCGCCGGTTGCACGCTTTTATCCCGAAGTTGTTACCGAAGCAGGTATTAGAGATTGGGATTTAGTTGCTTCGCAAAATAGTTCACTTGTCAATAGATTTGTCGGCGATGGTACTCTGCCTAAATATGTCGAATGGAAATTTGAAAAAAATCAAACGACTATTCCCAAGCAAAATGCCGAATTGACATATTATTTGAAAGTAACGGATAAGGCTGGACAAACTAAACAGACAGAACCCCAAACTCTACCGGTTGATTTAATTACAATCCAGAAGAAGAAACGCGATAGAGTGAAGGATAAATACATTGACCGTTACAGTTTGATATTATTCAATTTTGATAAATCGGATTTAAGCTACTATAATGCTACTTTAACAAAGTTCATCAAAAGTAGAAGCAAACCGAATTCCAAAGTGTTTATCAAAGGTCATACGGACAGAATGGGCGAAGCGGCTTACAATTTAACTTTGTCCAAACAACGCGCCAATGCAGTAGCAAAAGAGTTTAAGGAATATGATACTTCCGTCAGTGGTTATGGCGAAGTCGAGCAAATGTATGACAATAATCTTCCCGAGGGTAGATTCTACTGTCGTAAGGTAGATATTGTCGTTGAAACACCTATTGATAATTAATATCTATTATATTTACAATCAAACGGGAACGTTCGCTCCTGTTCCCGTTTGATTATATGTTTTTTCTTGTGATTGTATCTTTTTTTGCATTTTACAAAATTATTTTTTAATTTAGACTAAATAGTCTGAATATTAAACTTTTTTGTTTTACTATATGAAATTACTTTGCAATGTTAAAGAAGATTTGGAAATTCTATATTGACAGTTTTCGCAATCTGAATAAAGACGGCAAACGACTTGCACTTATCATTGTTATTAAATTGATTATTCTTTTCGGAATATTTAAATTATTCTTTTTCCATGATTTTCTTGACTCGCGATACGATACTGAAAAACAGAAAAGTGAACATATTATTAAACAACTAACTAACGATTAAATCACTTATTTTAAAGGTTGCTTATGCATGATATAGTCTCTTTGGTTGATTGGTCGAGGGCGCAATTTGCTTTAACGGCATTGTATCACTGGATTTTTGTGCCTCTGACACTCGGTTTTAGTTTCATTGTTGCTTTTATGCACACAATGTACTATAAGACCGGCGACGAAAAGTGGAAGGAAACCACTAAATTCTGGATGAAACTTTTCGCTGTCAATTTTGCTATTGGCGTAGCTACCGGTATTATCCTTGAATTTCAATTCGGGACAAACTGGTCTAACTATTCTTGGTTTGTCGGTGATATTTTTGGCGCTCCACTTGCTATCGAAGGAATTTTTGCATTCTTTATGGAATCTACCTTCTTTGCCGTTATGATTTTCGGCTGGGGTAGGGTCAGCAAAAAATTCCATGTGCTTTCATCTTGGTTTACTGCCATCGGTACTAATTTATCCGCTATTTGGATTCTGATTGCAAATGCTTGGATGCAAGACCCGACAGGAACAGTATTTAATCCGGAAACCGCTCGCAATGAGATGGTTAGTTTTTCTAACATTGTTTTCTCCGAGACATCGGTAAACAAGTTCTTACATACGATTTTCCAAGCATATCTATTAGCATCATTCTTTGTTATTGCGATAGCCGCTTGGTATATTATTAAAAATCGACATATTTTATTTGCCAAAAGAAGTATCCTAATCGCTACTATTTTCGGTCTGTTTGCTTCTGTTATGGTTGCCTTCACCGGTGATACATCGGCATATAATGTTGCCAAAAAACAACCTATGAAGTTAGCGGCAATGGAGGGCTTATACAACGGACAGGTTGGAACTCCACTTGTTCTTGTAGGTTTAACACAGGATAATGACGATGCTATCGGGATAAAAATACCGGGTATGCTTTCGTATCTTGCCACTCGTAGTTTTGACGGATTTGTACCCGGCGTTAACGATATTCTTAATGGCAATGAGACACAAGGTATTCCACCTATGGACACTCGAATTGCAAGCGGTAAAAAAGCTATCGAAGCATTTAGAAACTTTAAAGATGCTCACAAAAAAGGTGATGCAACAGAAATGGAAATCCAGAAAAAAATACTAATGGATAATTACTCCAACTTTGGTTATGGTTTTTTTAAGGATAAGAAAGAAGCGGTTCCGTCTATTGGAATCACTTTCCATTCATTCCATTTGATGGTTGCAATCGGTTTCTATTTTATTGCATTCCTGCTATGGATATTATATCTGCAATGGAAAGATAAGTATGTCAGCAACAAATTCGCATTAAAACTATCACTAATCGGTATAATTCTGGCTTATATAGCAACCGAACTCGGCTGGATTGTCGCAGAAATGGGTCGTCAGCCATGGACTATTCAGGATATTTTACCGGTTTCCGCTTCCGTTTCGCAGCTTAGTACCGGCTCTGTTCAGACAACTTTCTTTATGTTCCTTGTTGTCTTTACCGCCCTACTTATTGCTGAAATCGGTATTATGGCGAAAATTATCAAAAAAGGTCCAAACTTAACTGAGAAGGAGGGATAATATGTTTGAAGCATTATCAACATCAGCGTTACAGCACTATTGGTGGATACTGATTGCAGTATTGGGTGCGGCATTTGTCTTCCTTACTTTTGTTCAGGGTGGGCAAACACTAATCGGACAGTTGGCAAAAAATGAAAAAGAACGCAATATGCTGATTAATTCAATAGGAAGACGTTGGGATTTAACTTTCAGCTCCCTCGTTGTATTCGGCGGTGCATTTTTTGCTTCATTCCCGCTTTTTTATTCTACCAGCTTCGGCGGTGCTTATTGGGTTTGGGTTCTGATACTATTCAGTTTTATTATCCAAGCTGTTTCCTATGAATACCGCAACAAAGCAGGTAATTTTTTAGGACAGAAAACCTATGATATTTTCCTTGTGATTAATGGCGTTGTCGCTACAATCCTTATTGGTGCGGCTGTCGGAACTTTCTTCACAGGTTCCAACTTCATTGTCAATAAAATCAATATTACCGCTTTCAAAGGCGTTTCTTATTGGACGGTGCCGACTCACGGACTCGAAGCGGCTTTGAATATCACTAATCTCAGTTTGGGGTTAGCTGTATTCTTCCTTTCGAGAGTTCTCGGTAATATGTATTTCCTTTGGACTATTGACAATGCAGACATCAAGGAAAGGGCAGTGAAAATGTTAAGGAAATGCTCAATAGTATTCCTTGTATTTTTCTTACTTTTTCTCGGATTAATTCTTACGGCTGACGGATTTGCAGTAAATCCCGACACAAAAGAAGTGTTTATGGAATCATATAAATATCTGAACAATCTGTTGGCTATGCCGCTTGTACTGATTATTATGCTACTCGGTGTAGTATTGGTATTATTCGGTATATTTAAAGGTGCATTCAAAGGAGCAGACGGGGCTTTCTGGTGGACAGGCGGCGGTGCTTTTCTTGCTGTATTTGCTCTATTTTTATTAGCAGGTTTCAATAACACATCATTTTATCCTTCGGTTGCAGATTTGCAAAGTTCGCTAACGATTGAAAACGCCTCATCAAGTAGGTTTACACTTATTACAATGAGCTACGTCTCGTTGGCTGTACCTTTTGTTATTGCATATATTTGGTATGCATGGCGTTCGCTAACACGTAAGAAAATTACGTCCGAAGAAATTGAAAATGATAATATGAGTTATTAAAGAAAGGAATTTACTATGTCACATTTTACAACATTTTTGTTCTATCTTTTATGGCCTGCTTTTCTGTTTGTAGCATATCAAGGCGTAAAGATAGCATTAAAAAAATTGAAGCTGTTCTAATACTATTTCTTTATTATTAGACAAGAATAAAACGAGGCTGTCCTTTTGGGGACAGCCTCGTTTTTTTGCCTATAATATTGGGACAAAATGAGCGTAGCGAATTTTGTCCCCAATGGTTTGGATATGGTGTGT
>CAZOOR010000054.1:0-19249 GCA_964581505.1 uncultured Hyphomicrobiales bacterium | reverse complement strand
GCGGAGAAGGTGGGATTCGAACCCACGGTACCTTGCGGTACACACGCTTTCCAGGCGTGCCAGTTAAACCACTCCTGCACCTCTCCAAGAATTCAAAAATACGACTTTTTTTGCATTTAATAAAAATAATATTAATTTGTTTCAAAGATATTTGAATGGTTTGTAACTTTCCATATATTTTGTTGTTATATTTATTGAAATGTCTTTTTATTATTTGGTATAGAATTTGTTTAAATAATTGTTTTTATGATATTTTGAGTGATTTATGATAAATAGAAGACAATTTCTTAATTATACGACTGGAATGGCAGTTGCCGCAACAACTCTAAGAGCGGCTAATGGGGATTACCAAGATGATGTGTTTATTTCTACCAAAAATATTAATCAAGAAATTATACCTCTGATTCTTCCAAAATCAATAAAAGCCGGTGATACTATTGGGATAACGGCACCGGCAAGTGCGACAGGTATGTGGGAAATACGAAATTCACTTAGATTTATCAAACGCATCGGTTGCAAAGTGAAAATCGGTAAAACTGTAACATCTTGGAAAACCTCCGATAGATATTTTTCTGCAAGCGGTGAACAGCGAGCCGCAGAATTTATGGAGTTTGTTGAAAATGACGAGATTAATGCTATACTTGCCGCACGTGGCGGATATGGCGTTATGCGTATTCTGCCGATGTTAGATTATGATATAATAAGAAAGAATCCTAAACCGATAATCGGTTTCAGTGATATTACAGCTTTGCTCAACGCAATTTATCAAAAATCAAGAATTGTAAGTTTTCACGGACCGGTTGCGGCAATGAGTTTCAACAGACTTACAGAAAAATCATTTAAAAAAGTACTATTTATGCAAAAGAATGATAATATGCCCTATGAATACTCGCCTGTTGAATTAAAATACAGTTCTGCAACAACTGTTAATCCAGGCGTAGCAAGGGGTAAACTAACCGGTGGGAATTTGTCAATGATTTCCGCTACATTAGGTACCCCCTATGAAATTGACACGAAGGATTCAATCCTATTTATTGAGGAAGTTTTAGAAGAACCATATAAAATTGACAGGATGCTTACACAATTACACTTAGCCGGTAAATTTGATGAATGTAAGGGGATTATACTTGGGCGTTTTAATAATCTTGATAGGAATAAGCCATTTTATCCGGGTTTGCAGTTTTCGGTTAGGCAAATAATAAATCAGATTATAAAACCGCTGAACAAACCAACTGTATTGAATTTTCCAATTGGGCATGGTGGAAATATACTAACATTACCAATAGGTATTTATTCCGAATTAGACGCAAATAAGAAAAAGATTGCAATTCTTGAGCAATCAGTTAGTTTTTAATTATAATAAATTAGTTTTTTCATTTATATTTGAAAATGTTATTTTGTAAAAAAGTAAATTTAATATTTAGGGGTGCAGTATGAGAAGAAGATATTTACTATCTGTTTTGTTTTTTCTGTTTTCTTTAGTCTTTAGTTTTGCAGTAAATGCACAGGCGGTTTTTTCTATTTCCGAAATAGATGCTTCCGAATTTCCAACAATAAAGGCAAGTTTTGTTGCCCTAACTCAAGGAGGTAACAGCTATCCTGATTTACAAAAGAACGATTTTGCGATTAAAGATATGGGACAAGATGTATCGCCTTCCGTGTTTATTGATTGTAAGGATTCGTTGGTGGACCCTGCAATAAGTGTGATACTGATTTTGGACAAAAGCCAATCTATGAAGTATCAATATGAGACAGGAGAAACTCGTTGGGATTGGGTGAAAGAAGGTGCTAAATCATTTATCAATACAATTAATTTAAATAACGGTTCACGTATTGGAATTATAGCTTTCTCCAAATTGGCAGGAATAAAATGTGATTTTACTGACGATAAAAAAGAATTAATTGATTCTATTAATTCTATAAAGGTATTAGGTGCTACCGAATATGACCCCCCTATTCTTGATTACAGGTATGGTGCAGTAAATATGTTCAAAAAGGGTTCGCCAAATACGAAGACAAGGCGTATTGCGATATTTCTCACAGATGGCGACCCGAACCATACACCTTCTGTAGATTCAATAAAGAAAGAATTGAATAATGCAAATATTCAATTTTATGCGATTACTCTCGGTATGCCTATGAATAAGAAATTAAGTGAAATTGCAATTGCCACAGGTGGCAAAGCATTTGCTGTATTTACAAAAGAAGAGTTAAATGAAATCTATAAATATATAGCAGTTGATGTTCAACGAAAAGAGATTTGTACTTTATTTTGGGAGGCTCCTTTCACTTGTACGGAGTTGAGTAGATACCATGATGTAGAAATAACTTTCAAACCACAGAATGTACGGGTACAAAAAAAATACTTTGCTCCACCCAGTAGCGTTGCATATATAGAATTATCAAATCCCTTTCTTGAATTTGGTAATCCTGCGGCAAATGCATCTGTTGATTTGGATTTAACATTAACAGCAAAGAATTCTGATTTTGATTTACGTAATACCTCAATTATTCCTGCAACATTTTTTCAAATTATTGATTGGGATATAAATAGCGGAGCAGGTTCCGACCCACCATTTATTTTAAAGAAAGATTCATCAAGAACAATCAAAGTGAGATTTACTCAGGGAAATACGAAACTATATCGTCAGGCACAGCTAATTTTTGAAGGCTCACCATGCCCGCCTACCGTCCAGCTAATTGGTGGAATAACGCAAATACGTATAGTTAAACCAAATGGTGGTGAGATATATTCGACTTGCGATACTGTTGAAATACAATGGGCAGGAGTGGAATCAAATAAACCTGTAAATTTATCATTCAGTTCAAATGATGGTAAGAATTGGCGTTCAATTGCTAACAATGTACGTGGGTTAAGATATTTTTGGAAACCGCCGTCATCAGGAACAGAATACAAAGTTAGAGCAACAGTCGCCCCTATTTCAAATTATAAATGGGCAAAATCTATTGGTGGGACAGGAAACGAAAACGGTGCAAGTATTGCAGTAACAAAAGACAACCGTTACCTGTATATTACCGGCGGTTTTGAAGGAACTGTTGATTTTGGTGTACGTAAAGTATCAAGTAGAGGTGCTAAGGATATTTTCTTAGCTAAATGCGATAGTGACGGCAATATTCTTTGGGTTGAGACAGCCGGTGGTCCGGGCTATGATTCTGCAAATGCGGTTTGCGTGGACGAAGCCGGCAATGCCTATATTACGGGAGTTTGTTTTAATAATTCCAAATTCGGTAATATAACTCCTACAATACCTATTCAAGGATTGTCTAATTGCTTTATTGCCAGATATTCTCCAAATGGAGGGACACCTGCTGTACAACTTATAGGTGCAAATAGTACTTATACATCATTCCGTGCCGGTGGAAACAGAATACGATTTCGCGAGGCAGAAAAAGAAATTGATATACGCGGAACATATTTAAATGCCGTACAATCATCTTATGGATACTCACTTCCAAAAGTAACAAGACCAACGGCATTTACAGCAGTAATGAAATCCGATTTAACATTTGTTACCGTTAATCGAGGTGGGACAAACTATCCGGATTATTCAAAAAGGTACTCAATTGATTCTGATGGGAACAGATATAATATCGGCAACTATACTAATGATATTACGTTTGGTACTTTTTCATTTACTAGTGCAGGTGGACAAGATATATTTGTAAATAAATTTGGAGGCACGCCCGGAAGTAAAGATATTTCTGATGATGTATTTTCAGTTGTTTCGCCTGTGATTAATTTTGCTGTTAATAGTGTGTTATTTGAAGAAACTCTTCTTGGTGTGGCTAATGATACCTTATTAAAAAAGCAATTATGCAATATCGGAACATTGCCGGTCGAAATTACTGCTTATAATTTTTCGGGCGCAAATCCTGATGATTTCAAATTAACATCTAATCCTATTTCAATAGTCTTGAAGCCCGGGGATTGCATTCCTCTGGAAATTGTATTTCAGCCTACAGACATTGGAGCAAGAAGTGCAAAACTCGTTATTTCGGCTACTTGTTCACAAGATATTGTTCTCGACTTATCAGGTGATGGCGTTTGTGGTGGCGAATCAATCTCTGAAATTGATTTCGGTAGAATTAATTTATCTTTCAAAAAAGATAGTATTGTTACTTGTATATTTAAGAATACTAATCCTACAACTGTAACGGTAAAACCAAATTTGTCCGGAGCAAATGCAGGAGATTTTTCAATTGACCAATCATCATTCTTTGTCGAATCAGATAGCTGTTTGAAATTAACTGTTAGTTTTACTCCATCGGCAGCCGGTCAAAGAACTGCCGCTGTTGAGTTCCAACTTCCTAACGGTTGTATCAATCCGGTTACTACTTTAAAAGGTTTTGGTGTTGTAACTGAATTATCGCTCAACTCTATTCATTGGGGAGACAGACGAGTGAAGACATCTAATGATTCTGCGATAATCATAAGAAATACCTCAATATTGCCGGCAAAAATCGATAGTATTGCTTTTAGTACAAAACCCGGGAATGAGTTTACATTACTAAATTCACCAACATTACCGTATAATATTCCTGCAAATGATTCGCTTGTGTTGAAAGTTAATTTTACACCGCAGAACGAGCAGTTTTATTCAAATAATATAAATATTTATGCACAGGGTAATGCAACACCGCTTACATCAACAATTGACGGGAATGGAATACTGCCCAAGATATTAGGTACTTGGATTTGCGATACTGCTACAATACCGGGTAGTACATCAATTGCAGAACTTGTTATTGAAAATCCTAGTAAAACAGCTGATTTGAAAATATATAAAATTAATTTCAAGTATAGTTCAAGCGAGTTTACTTGGGTATCAGGTCCACCACCGACAAATGAGATTATACCAAAAGAAACAAAAAAGACTTATTATGTTACGTTTGCCCCTACCGGAGCAGGTACTCGTTCTAATCTGATTGAAATAAGTCATGATGCAAAACCGGGACCTGATATTGCACCTGTTGCCGACACGACTGTTGATGTACTTTGCGATGGATTAGGTCTTACCGTACCCGATACGCTTAATTTCAAAGGGGTACTTATTTGCGACAATTATTTAATGGAATTGAGACTGGAGAATACAAGTTGGCAAAAATCAATAACAGTAAAAGATGTACAAATTACAGGCGAAGGTGCTAAATATTTCTCTATTAATTTTGTAGATAGCTTGCTTGTCCCTTCTGGTAATTTCAAAATACTTACAGTAACATTTGCTCCGGAAACAATAGGAGAGCAAAAAGCGAAATTACTTCTTAAAACTTCTGTTGGCTATAATGTGTCAGTTGATTTATTAGGAATAGGTGAATATCTTTATTATTCTGCTGATAATCAAGAGTATGAAATAGAACCCGGATATATAGTGAAAATACCTGTAAGACTGCGCGTTAATGAACTTGCTAAACAAACTATTCCCGAATTGAAAATGCAGATTGCATATAATAGTAAAATGCTTAGGTATGACAGAATTAAATACAATGATTATCCTAATTGGACTTGGGATAATCCTGTTTTGAGCAAACCCGGATTAATTGATATTAGCGGTGGCGGCAGTTTGGCAACTGCTTTCAATAATAGGATTTTTGAAATTCAATTCACTGTATTTCTTGCTGATGTAAAGAAGGACGGAATTAAATTGCATCCGATTATGGGTGCTTGCGATACGAAGGATACGACAATTACAAGCGTTAAGTATGCTCCGTTCTGTTTTATGGACGGCAGACTTGTTGTTACAAATAATACTAATTATTATTTGCAAACACCTGAGCCAAACCCTGCTTCGGAAAATGCAACAATTAAATTCGGTATAGGACTTGACGGAATTACTTCTATTAGCTTATATTCGGTTATGGGTGAATTGATTACATCATATATCAATAAGGAATTAAAAGCCGGAAACTATGAGTTTGATATTAAGGCGGATAATTTATCCACCGGTAATTATTTCCTTGTTCTTAGAAGCGGTCATATTGTAAAAACTATGAAGATGATAATTAATAAATAGTTATTCAACAGTCTATAAATCAATATATTTAACCCCAATTACTCCGAGTAGTTGGGGTTTATCATTTTCAATAGATTAAATGGATAGACGGGTAATAAAGTGCAAATTGGAGGATTTAACTTTCGGTTTTAACGATTTTGTCCGCATTGCTTATAGCTGCTGTTGTGGTGCGGTTATTTTGTTTATTTCTTTTATTTTTTCAATTGTTAAAACCACATTAGATTCAATTACTTATACTGTTAGTGGTTCTGCAAAAATATTCGTCAAATTCTTTACTTGTTGCAACAGCAACATTATCTAAACCAATAACATCTCCAGATATTATCTTATTTTTTACACTTTTATCCTCCCTTTCTTCAAGGGTTATTAAATAACTTAATGCTTTTCTGTGAACATATTTGAATACTAAAGATTCTAAACAGGAATGTCATTGGTGAGTGAATGAAATGCAAAAAGTAGAACACTATAAGCACCCTAAAGGAAGCAGTTAGAAATAGACGAACACCCCGTCAGACTGCGTCTGCCACCCCTCTGCGAGAGGGGAATTGAAAGGAATGACAGCCGCCCTTGCCCCTGCGCGCTCTCATAGGGCGAGGGGATAAACAGTAGAAAAGATACTTTGGGAATAATAATAAAAAAAGCAGTGTCGGTAAACACTGCTTGCTTGCGGAGAAGGTGGGATTCGAACCCACGGTACCGCAGAACGGTACAACGGTTTTCGAGACCGCCCGATTCAACCACTCTCGCACCTCTCCATTTTCGGTTGAAAATTTAGGTTACAAAATTACAAAAAAAATGTTAATTTTAATTTTTATCTTTAACATTTATGGAATATCTTAATGAAAATTTTAACTATTTCTGCATTTCTGTTGATTTTTGTCTCTATATCTGCATTCTCGCAGAATATAAGGCGGGACAAAGGACATTTTATAGAGTATAAAAATGAGTTCTGGAAAAATATAGAAAAGAGTATTGAAGAATACGAAAAAGATGATGACAAGAAAAAACTTAGTTTCAAGATGGACTATACGGGAATTAATATTCCTGATTTTAATGAATTTAAAAAATATTGGCACTTTCCACCAATCTCGCAAGGCAATACCGGAACGTGTTGGGATTTCTCGACAACGTCATTTCTCGAATCGGAAATAAAGAGAATGTATAATAAGGAAATTAAAATTTCGGAAATGTTTACTGCATATTGGCAATACGTGGAAAAAGCACGCAGATATGTTCGCGAACGCGGGGATTCGGAATTCGGACAAGGCTCGGAAGCAAACGCCGTTACCGAAATGTGGAAGCAGTACGGTTGCGTACCGGAAGAAACCTATATTGGCAAAGAAAAAGAACGTAAATATTATAATCATACGAATATGTTCAATGAGATGTATTCATATTTGAAGAATTGTAAAAAAACAAATTTCTGGGACGAAAATACAATTCTTAATAATATAAAATCGATTATGAATTATTATATGGGTGAACCGCCTACTAATTTCAAATACGAGGGAACTAATTATACACCCAAGAGTTTTCTTAAGAATGTTGTAAAACTTGAACCCGATGATTATGTTGGCATAATGTCCCTACTCGAACCCGGCTACTGGAAAGTAGTATCTTATGATGTACCGGATAATTGGTGGCATTCCAAAACATATTACAATATTCCACTTGATGATTATATCAAAGTAATTAAACGTGCAGTCAAAGCAGGTTATACATTTGCAATCGGTGGAGATGTTTCCGAATCGGGATATAATTCACATTATGATGCCGCAATGGTACCGTCTTATGATATTCCTTCCGCATACATTGATGATATGGCACGTCAATTCAGATTTAGCAATAAAACAACTACCGATGACCATGGTATTCATGTAGTAGGATACTATGAAAAAGGCAATGACTTTTGGTTGCTAATTAAGGATTCCGGTTCAGGTTCACGTAACGGCAAGGCAAAAGGATATTACTTCTATCATTTGGATTATATTAAATTGAAAATGATAGGTATATTTATTCATAAATCGGCAGTTGAAGATATTTTGAAGAAATTCAAATAATGAGTTTCAATAGTAAAAGAAATCCCAAAAGCATTAAATCTATTATTGAGGATACGGCGGAGCATTCTGCCATATCCTCAATTGCTTTGAGCAAGCTTGTTGGAGACGCATGGCGGCTAACAGTTGGCGATTATATAGCAAGCAACACCAAGATAGCACAAATCAATAATGGAGTGTTGAGAATACACGCCGAATCTTCGACAATAAGAAGTGAAATTATAATGCGTCAGAATTCCATAATTACAAATATTAATAATAAATTAGGAAAAAATATCATCAAAGAAATAACATTCTTCTAAACAATTTTTTTCCTTCAATATCTCCCCTATTTTTCGTAATTTTGTAAGTTATAATAACCATTTATTAGCAGCATATATTTATGGATGAAAAGAAACAAAATCTAAACGAAGAAGTAAATTCATACAGTGAAGACAGTATAAAAGTACTTGAAGGACTGGAAGCGGTCAGGAAACGTCCTGCTATGTATATTGGTGATGTCGGTGAACGCGGACTTCATCATTTGATACACGAGGTTGTCGATAATTCTATTGACGAAGCGCTTGCCGGTCATGCCGAAAACATTACTGTTATTTTGCACAAAGACGGCTCTTGCTCTGTCGAAGATGACGGACGTGGTATTCCTGTGGGACCACATCCTGTAAAGAAGAAGTCCACACTTGAAGTTGTAATGTGTATGCTTCACGCAGGCGGTAAGTTCGACAAAGGTTCTTACAAAGTTTCAGGTGGTTTGCATGGCGTTGGCGTATCTTGCGTAAATGCTTTGTCATCACAAATGCGTGCTACCATTCACAGGGACGGCTTGATTTACGAGCAGAAATACGAAGAAGGTAAGCCTGTTTCGGAAGTTGAACAAATCGGCTTGACTAAAAAGAACGGTACAATTATTACTTTCCACCCTGATGAAACTATTTTCAAAACAGTTACTTTTAAATACAATAAAGTTGTAGAGCGTCTGAGGGAATTAGCATTTCTAAATCCGCAGGTAAAAATCACAATAATTGACGAAAGAGATAATAAACGTGATACATTCCACTATAAGGGTGGTCTTATTGATTTTGTCAAATACCTTGATTCAAATTTGAATGCAATCAGTAAACCCGTATTTATAGAAGGTACGGATACTAACGATAATGAGGTAGAGACTAAAGTTGAAGTATGTTTTGAGTATAATACCGGTTATACTGAAAATATGCTCTCTTATGTAAATAATATCAATACGATTGAAGGCGGCACACATGTTTCCGGTTTTCGCTCTGCATTGACAAGAACCCTTAATTCCTATGCCACTTCCAATAAATTATTGAAAGAGCCTTTGAACGGGGACGATTTCCGCGAAGGTCTTACTGTTATTATTTCCGCTATGGTTGCCGAACCTCAATTCGAGGGACAAACAAAGACCAAACTCGGCAATGGAGAAGTGGAAGGAATTATTAAGCAAATTGTTAATGAAAAATTAGCAATATATTTAGACCAAAATCCCGGACAAGCAAAAAAGATTATCGAAAAAGCGAAAATTGCACACGAAGCAAGAATTGCCGCACGGAAATCACGTGAACTTGTTAGAAGAAAAAATGCTTTGGAATCTTCAACACTTCCCGGAAAACTTGCGGACTGCTCCTTGCGTTCGCCCGAAGATACAGAATTGTATTTGGTTGAGGGAGATTCTGCCGGCGGTTCTGCCAAGCAAGGCAGGGATAGACGTTTTCAGGCAATTCTACCACTCAAAGGTAAAATCCTTAATGTACAGAAAGCACGCATTACCAAGATACTTGAAAATGAGGAAATTAGAACAATATTCACGGCAATTGGTGCGGGTTTCAGTGATGACTTCGACCCGGATAAATCAAGATACGGAAAAATTATTCTAATGGCTGATGCCGATGTGGACGGTTCGCATATTCGTACTTTGCTATTAACTTTGTTCTATATTTATATGCGTGATTTAATTATTCAGGGTAAATTATATATTGCCCAGCCACCTTTGTACAAAGTCAAAAAAGGTAAGCAGGAATATTACGCATACAATGATGATGAAAGAGATGCGATAATTCAAAGAATACGCAAGGATACTGCTACAAAGAAAGGTGTAGAACCACCAAAAGACGAAGAAATAGCAGAAAGCAAGACAAAAGACGGAATTACAATTTCGCGTTTCAAAGGTTTGGGCGAGATGAACCCGGAACAACTTTGGGACACTACTATGAATCCTGAAACAAGAACTCTATTGCAAGTAACAGTTGAAAATGCCGTTGAGGCATCACAAATATTTGAAATGTTGATGGGCGACAAAGTAGAACCCCGTCGCGAATTTATTGAACAGAATGCACAATATGTTAAAAATCTTGATATTTAATATAAAGGAATTATTATGAAAAAAATCATCAATACTGAAAAAGCACCTCAGCCAATTGGACCTTATTCACAAGCAATACACGCTTCGGGTGACTTCGTTTTTATTTCAGGGCAAATACCTTTCAAAGCTGACGGAACATTGGCAGGCGATGATATTGTTACTCAGACAAAGCAGTCAATTGAAAATATCGGTGCCATACTTGCCGAAATGGGATTGAACTACAATAATGTTGTAAAGACAACAGTATTAATGGTAAATCTAGGAGACTTTGGTACAATGAACGAAGTATATAACGAGTATTTCGGCGAAAGCAAACCGGCACGTGCCGCTTACCAAGTTAGCAAATTACCAAAGGACGTCTTGATTGAAATTGAAGCTGTTGCAGTTACCGGTTTATGATAAGTGAGTATGTTATTAAATAATAAGAAATTAATGCTTCCGACTTTCGAGCGGAAGCATTTATATTTTATTTTATTCTTATTATTTAATTCATTATCAATATTTGCTCAAGACAATCAATCAAAATTACCGCAAACAATTCAAAAAGAAATAACTTCCAGCCCTAAAACCGATACATTGGAAACAGGTTCAAGTAAAACGAAAAAATCACCTGTTGGAGCGATATGGCGTTCTTTTGTACTGCCGGGTTGGGGGCAAATTTATGTTGAGAATTATTGGAAAGCTCCGATATTTATTGCCGGTGTAGGTGCATCTGTATATTTTATTATTTGGAATAATAATAAATATCAATCATATCAAAATCAATATGACGAACTAAAAAAGTCCGAACCCGATAATGCTTATGGATTGGAAAGATTGAAAAGCCAAAAGGAATACTATCGAGATAATAGAGATAAGAGTTACTTCCTATTAGGTGTAACATATATTCTGGCGGCAGTAGATGCTTATGTAGGGGCGCATTTATTTGATTTCAATGTCGATGACAATCTGTCAATACGTTTAATGCCCTACTATTCAGAGCAATTCGGATTGAATATGTCTTTTATTGTCAAATAATTATATGAATTTGCTAATAAGTATTATTAATTATTATCAGGAATTATTATGAAAAAATTCTTATTATTCGTAGCCTTGTTATTTGTTGCTACAAATTTATTGCAATCACAAGCGGGACCGGAAGAGAATCCGTTTATTGAAAAATATATGCGAGAGTTATCCGATGAAAAGATGATATTTCTTCCTATGCTTTTCGAGCATTATTCACCGGAAGAACTCTCAAAGTTATCCGAGAACGAAGTAAAGGCACTAATGTTAGATTCTCTTAATATGTTTATCGCCGATTCCGGCAGACATTATAAAGAAATATTAATGCCGGAAATCCCAATGCAAACAATTACTCCCGAGATATTGACAACGCTTAAACATGTAAGCGGTCCTCAATTATCTCCTAATGGAACGAAAATACTCTATTCAGTAACAACACCAAGCATTAAAAAGAACAATTCTTCAACTGTTCTTTATATGATGAATTTGAGAACAAGAATTACAATCAGAATATTTGAAACAGATAAAAAACAATATTCACCTCGTTGGTTTCCTGACAATAAGCGATTTGTATATATTTCAACAGAAGGTGAAACACCCCAAATATATTTAACAGATACATCTTGGACAAAACCGAGAAAATTGACACGTACTGAAAACGGTGTTTCAAATATTCTTGTCTCCCCTAACGGAAAATATGTATCATATACTACTGATGTTAAGATTGGTAAAACAACAAAGGAAAAATATCCGGCATTATCCAAAGCAAACGTAATGCTATTTCATGATTTACCTGTTCGCCACTGGGACGAATGGATTGATGAGAATTGGCGACATCTGTTTATTCAACCTGTTACAGGTGGTAAACCTATTGACGTAATGGCAAATCAACCCTATGATACACCTTTAAAACCATTCGGTGGAGTTGAGGAAATTGCATGGGCGCCCGACTCAAAAGAGATTGCATACACTTGCAAAAAAGTTGAAGATTTTGAATGGAGTACCAATTCGGATATTTATGTATTCAATTTATCAACTGGTATTACTAAAAATATTACGGACGGTTTGCCGGGATTTGACAAAGCTCCGCTCTATTCGCCTGACGGCAAATGGATTGCCTTCCATTCACAGGAGCATGCTGGTTTCGAGTCGGATAGAATTAGATTAATGCTCTACAACAGACAGACCGGGGATATTCATGAATTATCCAAAACTGTTGACCAATGGGTAGGCAATATGATTTGGTCGCCGGATAGTAAATATATTTATTTCTCAGCTGAAGATGGTCCGGTTGTTCCCATATATAAAATAAATGTAGCAGACGGTAAATGGAAAATATTAATCAAGAAGCAAATGAACTTTGATAAGGGCTTGCAGATAACGCCAAACGGGAAATACATAGTTTTCGGTGGTAGGAGTATGCAGCAGCCAACTGAAATATTTTCCGTAAGAAATGATGGTGAGCAATTTACACAACTTACTTATACTAATGAATCCGTATTGCGTCAGTTAAAAAATGTTGATATACGGCAACGCTGGATAACAAGCACAGATGGCAAGAAATTTCATACTTGGGTAATCTATCCACCTGATTTTGATTCTACAAAAAAATATCCTTTGATTACATATTGCCAAGGTGGTCCGCAAGCAACAATCAGCCATTATTTTAGTTTCCGTTGGAATTTATATACATTTGCATCACAAGGGTATATAGTAGTAGCACCTAATCGCCGCGGTATGCCGGGTTTCGGTCAGAAATGGAATGATGCCATAAGCAAGGATTGGGGCGGAATGCCGATGACCGATATTCTCGTTGCAACCGATGAGGTTTCAAAAGAACCTTATGTTGATAAAAATAGTATGGCGGCAATTGGTGCAAGCGCAGGAGGTTATGCAGTATTTTGGTTAGAAGGTCATCACGAAAAACGTTTCTCAGCTTTTGTTTCGCATTGCGGCGTATTCAATCTGGTAAGTGAGTACGGAGCAACAGAAGAGCTTTGGTTCCCAAATTGGGAAAATGGAGGACCATATTGGGAAGGTAATAATAAGGAATATTACCGTAAGAATTCACCTCATTGTTTTGCAGACAAGTGGGATACACCTATTCTTATATCAACGGGTATGAAAGATTTTCGTGTTCCTTATACTCAAAGTTTAGAAGCATATACAGTTGCACAAGTCAAGGGCATTCCTTCGGAGTTAATCGTATTTCCGGAACAAACTCACTGGGTTCTAAAACCACAGGAGAGCATACTTTGGTTTCACGAAGTTTTCGATTTTCTGGATAAATATTGCAAGAGGAAATAAATTAAAAGAGGCTGTCCCCAAAAGACAGCCTCTTTTTTTAAAAGGAAATATACTAATTACAAGCCGATTTCCAAACCTAAGTATAAATTACGTTCAGCGGCTGGGAAAAAGTGCTTGCCTTCACCGCCGGCATTGTATAGTTTGTTTAAGAGGTTGTTCACTTGAGCAGTAATTTTAATATGTTGCATTTTCATCACATTGACAAATTTGTATGAAACCCAAGCATTTAAGACATTGTAGCTATCAAGTATATTATCACGGTAGTATCCCCCACCTAAATAATCTTTAAGAGCTTTGCTATTGATTAATAGTTCGCCGAAGTTGTCTGTACGGAATTCTCCTACATTCATATAAACTAAGCGTACTCCGAAATGTCCAAGTGTATAATTTAGAGAGATATTACCCATAAGTGATGGGAAACCTGAAATATCATTACCGGCAAGTGAAATCATCTGTTTTTTCCCATTATCGGCTGATGTAATCCAATCGTATTTTATTATTTTATTTCTGCTGAATGTAGCATTTGCAGCTAAATCAAAAGTACCGAAACTTGTTTTCAATCCATTATATTGAGCAGTTAATTCAATTCCGTAATGGCGAGTTTTATCGGCATTACCTGTTATTGGATTCCCGAAAATATCAATCTGTCCCGATTTGACAAGCTCATTTTTATAATCCATAAAATAAAGATTAGCATTTAAGTAGAAATGCGTTTGCCGCAATGTATATCCAATTTCAATATCAAGCATTTGTTCGGGTTTGCTCAATGGCTTATTGAAATCATAATGAACAGTAGTATTTTCTACCCTGCCCTCAAAGAGTGGCTTAGCACCAAAATATGAATCATCTGCGGCATAGATATTTCGCATACGCGGTTCACGATTTGTAATTGCCATAAAGCCGTATATTTTGTGTGTACTATTTAATGAATAATTAATTCCAAGTCGCGGATTAAGAAATGTATAATTTAAATCGAATATTTTCCCTCCATTGCCAACAGTAGCACCATCAATAGATTTGTATTCGGTGTAGTGATTGCCGGCTTTTTCTCTGTCAATTGCATAACGCTGGTTTGTTAGTTGAAGTTCCCCATATAAAAGTAAATTGCTATTTATATTAAATTGCTCGCGAGCATAGACCGAATATATATCGCGAATACCTCTGTATTCATAAATTTTATAGTTCTGATTATAATCATCGGGTAGCCCGTTTGCGAAATTGATGTTTGCAAAATGATAGGAACGATGAAAACGCATTTCACCACCAAGCAGAAGTTCGCCCGAGTTATGCTTAATAACAAAACGGGGTATCCAACCTCCATGCTTATTATTTACCCACGCACGAATTAGTGTATTAGTCGGGTTCTTAGTAGGTGTAAATCCTTGCGAATGAGTTATCCTAAGCATTGAAGTATCAGCCCATTCCCCATTGTAATCGAAGTAACCGTCCCCTTGATAGTAGAATAATGAGGACAGCATCTCAATATTATCGCTAATTGCGATGTCATTCAGCAATTCAAAATGAGGTTGCGAAAATCCTTCTTTTTCGCGAGTATCACGCTGTTGAGTATAACTTATATTTTCTCCTGTACTGTCATAAGACCAC
This sequence comes from uncultured Hyphomicrobiales bacterium, assembly GCA_964581505.1. Lineage (GTDB taxonomy): Bacteria > Bacteroidota > Ignavibacteria > Kapaibacteriales > UBA2268 > CAZOOR01. The sequence continues at coordinate 3,866 of CAZOOR010000054.1, read as the reverse complement.
CAACTAAGATTCTGCCTACGAAGTTTATAGTCTTCATTATAATGCTTTGGTAAACCCGTATAAGCCAAGCCGTCAGTAAGCGGACCACCGAAAACATTTATTTGTGTTGTAATGTTTTCATCAAAACGGGCGGCACTAAAAAAGTAGCTTTGCAGTTCTGCCCAAGAGCGTGAACGAACTCCGCCCGACCAAATACGCGACAGCCGCCCGTAGAACGAGTACTTATCATCAACGAGACCGGAAGCGAACTGTACTGATTCCTTATTAACATTCAATTGTAAATTATTATCGAATTGTTGCCAACCGCCACCAAAAGTTAATACGATGCCTTTCTTGTTTATGTAATTGGACGTAGAGAGATTAATACTTCCACCAATCGCCGCCGCCCCGTAATTAATTAGTCCTGCACCGCGTTGTACTTCGATGCTTTCGAGATTTGATGTCAGGTCGGGGAAATCAATCCAATAAACATTATGGTCTTCAGGGTCATTCTGCGGAATACCGTTAATCATTACTGCAATTCTGCGCTGGTTGAAACCCCTCATTGTTAGATTTGAGTAACCGATGCCGTTACCGTTTTCGGAGTAGAAAATAATAGAGGGCTGACCAGCAAGGAAGCTGGGAACATCTTGTGTGGAATAAGTATTTTCAATATCACTGCGAGTAATCTCAACAAAAGGTACGGGTGTTTTATCGCCTGCTTTCAGGGAAGTAACTGTAACGCTGGGCATTTTGTAAATTTTAGACGTATCGCTCTGCACAGATTCGTCCTGCGAACTGGCATAATGCGTGGCAAAAATAAGCAAGATTAGTAATACTAATGTTTTAATCATGCTTTATCCTCATAATATTAGTTAAACAAACGGAATAAAGCTGACTCGGAATTATAAAATGGCAAGGAATGTGCATTGTTCTCGTTTTCCTACGCCGGTATTATCCGGATCAGGTTCGAGGAGTTTTTTTCTCAGCGACGACATTTCAGACGAAGCACCTCCAACGGACATACAAATTTATGAAATTTTATTGAGAAAAATGAATATCAAGGTATTAATATATTTCTAAGTTTTTATCACATATTTTACAATTGATAATTTAAATTGATTGAGATAATCATAAGAGAAATGTTTATATTTGAAATTACAAAAAATTTAATCTTAAAACTTTATTGATTTTGTGCGATTAATGTTAGGTAGTTATGGCTTGTGAAGTAAAAATAGATAAAAAGAAAAATAAAATTTTTGCACCGTTAAAAGACAAATGGCTTGTAAAAACACCAGAAGAAGAAGTCCGACAAAAATACATTTGTCGCCTTGTTCATCACTATGGTTTTACATTTGAACAAATGAAACAAGAAGTTACGGTTAGTAATTCTCAAAGAGGACAAGGTAAAGCAAGAGCCGATATAGTTGTTTGGAAATCGAAAGAAGATAGGTTGGAAGACAACAGCCCGATTATTGTTGTTGAATGTAAAGCCGAAAATGTTACTATCAGAGAAGAAGATTGCTTTCAAGGTTCAAATTACGCATCTTGGGCAGGTGCAGATTTTTTCGTAACTACAAACCTAAAAGAAACACGCATTTTTAAAGTTGTAAAAGGCAAAATGCCAAAAAAACTTGAAGAAATTATTGATATTCCTGATGCAAAAATTATCAATAATGAGAAGAAAATAAATGAATTACTAAAACAAACAAAAGCATTTACAAGAGATGAATTTTCAAAAGTGCTTTTTCAGTGTCATAATATTATTAGAAACAACGATAAACTTTCACCCGAAGCGGCTTTTGATGAAATAAGTAAAATTTTATTTATCAAAATTCGATACGAAAGAGATAATAACGAAGCTCAAATTTTCTCAAAAAAACGATTTATTGAAAACAGAAAAAATTACAATAGATTAAACGAAGAAATGGGCGTTAAAGACGCAAAACCATTTTATCAACAGCTTTTTGAAAAGACAAAAGAAGAGTTTAAAGATGATGATTTATTTGCAGATAATGAGATTTTAAGAATACGAGAAAATAGTTTTGAGGCAATAGTTGAAAAATTGGAAAAATATAATCTTTCAACCACATCGGACGATATAAAAGGTATTGCTTTTGAAAAATTTCTGGGTAAAACTTTCAGGGGAGAATTAGGACAATTTTTTACCCCAAGAACAATAGTTGATTTTATGGTAGATGTTCTCGACCCGCAAGAAGGCGAAGTTATTTGCGACCCTGCTTGCGGTTCAGGTGGTTTTTTAATTCGTGCTTTTGAATATGTACGAGAAAAAATTGAAAAAGACATTCAACATCAAAAAGAGAAAATTAAAGCTGAGTATTACAACGAAGAATACGAAAAACTACCGGATAAAGAGAAATTAATAATTGATGGAAAAGTAAATGACCTTTTCCAAAAACTAAACCAAGAATTAGATATTTACAATTCAAAAAGTCGTATTCGCGAATTATCCTACGATTGTATTTACGGTACCGATGCAAACCCAAGAATGAGCAGAACAGCTAAAATGAATATGATTATGCACGGAGACGGACACGGTGGGGTTCATCATAACGACGGGCTTTTGAATGTAAACGGAATTTTTGAAAATCGTTTTGATATAATATTAACAAATCCGCCTTTTGGTGCAAGAGTAGAAAAAAGTTTAAAAATTACCGAAGCTGATAAATATGCCGATGAAAAAAGAATTGCCATATACAAAAAAAGATATGGAAAAGATTACGAAAAAGCAATGCGACAAATTACCGATAATATTGGTGAACCATTATTAAAATTATACGAAACAGGTAAAATGAGCACACTAACCGAAGTGCTTTTTATTGAACGAAGTTTAAATTTATTAAGACCGGGCGGACGAATGGGAATTGTTCTGCCAGAAGGCGTTTTGAATAATAGTAACGTACAAAAAATTAGAGATTTTGTAGAGAGCAAAGCCAAAATTATTTTAATCACCTCTATACCGCAAGATGTATTTATTGCAAGTGGTGCAACAGTAAAACCCAGCTTGCTTTTCTTTAAAAAGTTTTCCGAAGAAGAAGCCAAACAGTGGCAAGAAATAAAAAATAAAGCAACAAAAGAAATAGAAGAAAAATACGAACCTAAAACCAAACCTATTATTGAAAAATTGTCATTGCGAGGTAAAGATTCGCCAAGTAAAGAAGAAAAGAAAAAACTTCGCAGAGAATTAAAAGCTTTACAAGAAAAAATTGAAACTGAAATAAAAGCAGAAATAAAAACCAATTTCGATTATCAAATACTAATTGCAGAGGTTGAAAAAGCAGGTATTAGCACAACAGGTGCTGAAATTGAAAACGAACTTGTTCCACTTGCCAAAGAATATAAAAAATTTAGAACAGAACATATGCTTTGGCAGAGTAAATTCAAAAAAGTTAATTATAAAATTTTAGAAGATGGCAGGTTTTATCGTATGCTTTTTGCCGGTAATGTAGCACAAGAACCTGAGGTGTTTTATGGAAAATAAGAATTTACAACATACCGATTTTAAGCAAATTGTGCTCTTAATAAACCAAGCACAAAATCGTGCCTACCAAGCAGTAAACAAAGAGTTGGTTACTCTATATTGGGAAATTGGGAAATACGTTTCCGAGAGAGTAAATAAAGGTGTTTGGGGAGATGGTGTGGTAAAACAGTTGTCTGAATTTATCTTATCGCACTACCCTAACCTTAAAGGTTTTACCAAAAGAGGATTATACCGTATGAAACAGTTTTACGAAACTTACAACGGTATTGAAAAAGTGTCAACACTGTTGACACAATTAAGTTGGACAAATCATTTAACCATTTTAACCAAATGTAAATCCATTGAAGAAAAACAGTTTTACCTATTATTATCGGTAAAAGACAAA
>CAZOOR010000053.1:0-19643 GCA_964581505.1 uncultured Hyphomicrobiales bacterium | reverse complement strand
TTTTTCAAAGTGTCGGGTTCATGGAAAGTTGCAAAAAACGGTGGTTTCAATGAATTAATATGACTAATAATTAATGGCGAATCGCCTATATTTTTAAAACTTATTTTTTGTATTTTTTCTTGTAAATAAAGTGTTTTACCAAAATCTACTTTTTCAGTACTTAATTTAAGATGCGAAATGCCAATCTGTGCAAAAAGATTTGTCGAATATAACAAGATAACGAGTGTAACTATTTTTTTTAACATAATAAATCCTGAATATAATAATTAATATTAGACATTCTCAAAAATATAAAACTAATAAGAAAGCATTTTGTTACACTTTTACAAAATATATTAAACTATATTTTATACTTTGTATTTTTTTGCAATTTCTGCTCGATAAATGGGACTAAGAACTTTCTTCCCGCGCTATAATAAAAGACAATAATTCCCAGTCCAAATGCAAGAATTGGAAAAGATAAATCAAGTAAACAAAATGTGAAACGATTTTTACTATATTCCGGTATTATCAGCCAATACCAATCAGCAAAACGTGCAATAAGCAATATGATAGATACTATTTGAAGTTGCTTAGGATTAATTTTAGATTTTTGCGGTAGAAGTAAAATAAAGGGAACAAGAAATTGTAAGAAAAACAATCCATATAAAAAATACTGCCATCTGCCACTGCTACGATTTACGAACCAAGCGACTTCTTCGGGAATATTTGCATACCAAACCAGAAGCAATTGTACAAAAGCAATATATCCCCAAAAAACAATAAATGCAAAGAGAAAGCCACCGAACCCATAATAATTATGCTGAGATAATTTATCAAACAGATATGCTTTCTCATTAAGCAGAATTGAAACATAAGTCCATACTGCAAATCCGGCAAGCATTACACCTGCAAAAAGATATAGCCATTCAATAGCATTTCGCCAAGACATATCGGAAAAATTGAGCCAATCTACCGAAATAATATATAAGCCGACTGCAAGCGAAATAAGAAAAAGCGAATAAAGAAATACATTTTTCTTTCTAAAATCGCTATTAATATTTGTATTTTGCTTCTGTGAATTATCGGTCGCAAGGGCATACAGCACAAACCAAATCAAGAATATTAACAGAAGTCGTAAATACAAGAAAAAACTATTATCACTTGCAGGGTATAATTCACCTCTGTTAATAATTGGCGGAATAAGGAAGAGTGGCGAAACGAATATAAGGGAAGCAAGGTGTTCTGCAATTCTACGGAAAGGCATACTCCATTCTGCACTCGTAATGTATTCGAGAGCAATTGCAAACATCGCTCCCAAACCAACACTCAAAGTAAATATAAATGTAGCCACACTTAAATATGAGGAACGAACGGGAGTTCTAATAAATGAGATTGCAACAAATATTAGACCTACAATAGATAGCACCAATCCAATTGTAATAACTTTTTCGGGAAGATGCTTGCGATTGTAATCAACCTTTAATTCGTCCTCACTCATAATTTCGTAGTATCCGTAGTGGTAAATAAATAACAGAAATTCTATATATGACTTAGCAATTCATCTTTCAACTTTTCTGCTTCCGAACGTGTCGGTGCTTCGGCAATAATTCTGATAATCGGTTCGGTATTCGACCCGCGCAATTGAACCCAACTATTCGTAAAATCAATGCGAATACCGTCATCAAAATTAAGTTTGGCATCTGGATAATGAGCCGCAACTTTACCAAGCAATTTCCGGACATCACCGGAAAAATCTTGTTTATATTTAACAATTTCGTATTTCGGAAAATCACTAACAATATCTCTAAGCGATTTCCCCCGTCTTGCTATAAGAGAAAGTATCAAAGCAGTACCAACGAGAGAATCACGTCCGTAATGACAAGCGGGATAAATCACACCGCCACTACCTTCCCCACCTATTATCGCTCCACTTGCCTGCATTTTCCTAACTACGTTTATTTCGCCAACCGGAGAACGATAGAAGTCAGCACCATATTTAAGCGCTATATCCTCGACCAAGCGTGTTGTCGAAAGATTAACAACAATGGCGTGCCTACTTGTATTCTCCGATTCAGCCGATAGTATTGATTCGGCGGCAAGAGAGACCGTCATCTCCTCACCAATCGGTTCACCTGTACCGTCAATCAGTACAAGCCGGTCGGCATCAGGGTCAACTGCAATGCCAATATCCGCTTTATGTTCACGGACAGCAGAAGCCAACTGTGTCAAATTCTGAGGTAGCGGTTCGGGCGTATGCGGGAAAACGCCGCTTCCATCACAAAACAATGGTATAGATTGCACCCCAAGTTTTTGGAGCAAAGCGGGAATGAATTCCGAACCCGAGGCATTAACCGCATCGACGACAGCGCGTAATTTCATTTCCTTGATTTTGCTTATACTATTCTGCAATAGAGAAATTTGCAAAATGCTATTCAAGTGTAAGTCAATAGCATTATCTATTATTGTTATTTCGCCGGGCTTTTCGGAATTAGCAAACAAATGATTATCCAGTACATTCCAAAGTTCAGCATTTTTATCGGCATCAAGGAATACCCCGTCATTACCGAGAAATTTCAGCCCGTTCCACTGTGCGGGATTATGTGATGCAGTAACAATAATACCACCCGCCGCTTCCGAATTTTCAACAAGCAGTTGAACAGTAGGAGTAGGTATAATCCCGGCAACAACAACATTCCGCCCACATTCGGCAAGAGTTTTAGCGGCTACGGAAATAATTTCCTTACCCGAAGGTCTGCCGTCCATACCAATTACCACATCGCCGGCAGGAATAACTTGTGAATATGCACGACAATAATTTCTAACCAAATCATTGTTTAAGATATTGTCATCTACTGTGGCACGCAGACCCGATATAGAGCGAACAAGAGGCATACTATTTCTTTCTAAATTGGAATGTTAAAAACCAGCCGGCTTTATCACCACCGAGTATCTTTGCGGCAATCTTAGCGACTATTTGATAAAACTTATTAAATTCGGCAAAAGGTATTATCTCGGGACTTATCTCATATCTGCTTTTTTCAATATCCTCGAAATATTCTTTTGTATATTTGTCCTTATCGGTAAACCATGTACCACAGGTTTCATTATCCCAGTAATTATGGACTTCGCTTTTCAATTTATTAGGATTTTCTGCCATTTAGCAATATTGTTTCTTTAATAAAATTCAAAAATAATTATATTAAATTAATAATAAAATCAATAACTTTCATAAACGTATAAAAAATACTGACATTTTGTCTTATTTTTTATAAAATATTCAGTATTGAACAACGTTTGAGAAAACTAAAATTGTAATATTGACAGATGAAAAGACTAATAAAAGAAATACTGCTCATCACTATAATTGCTTCGGCAATTGCATTTGCCTATAATATTTTTTCATCAAAATCACTGCCTTGGGTTTACAAGCCAAAGGAAATTGCAATTGTTAATGACAGTGATTTATTAATTAATACTGACAGTGCCATAGATGATACCAACTCTATCGTAAAACCCAATACAGATATTGACACGATAATTACGGCAACAGATAACGAACAAGCACCGAAATCAGATATTGACACATTGAAGATATTAACCGAACAAACCGAAATAACTGCATCGGAAGAAGAATCACAAAACAAAAGCAACAATGATGAATTAAAGACACTAAAATATGAACAAGTGCTTGCTAATCTGAATAATACTGATTTTTTCTTTGTTGATGCAAGACACAAAGAAGAATGGGAAAAAGCACATATTGGCAATGCAATAAATATTACACCGCCATACGATGATGATTTGGAGACATATTTCAAGAAATTATATCTTCTGCCGCATAATAAAATTATTGTAGTATATTGCACGGGTGGCTCTTGTGAAGCATCTCATCGAGTAGCAAGCGACCTAAAAGCAATTGGCTACGAACGTGTTTTCCTATATTCCGGTGGTTGGGACGACTGGACAAAAAAAAGAGGTAACTAATGCCAAATCATTTATCCAGAGAAGCAATTAAACTGCTCAATGTCAAATATGGGATTACCGGTAAATCCGCCACAATCCTCGAAGCAATGGAAAAACTCTTGCTTGCCGCTCCAACTGATATTACAATATTGATTACAGGGGAAACCGGAACAGGTAAGGAAATATTTTCAAAAGCAATTCACGGATTAAGCAAACGCAAGAAGAATCCTTTCGTCAGCGTCAATTGCGGGGCAATTCCTGAAACATTACTGGAATCCGAACTATTCGGACACGAGAAGGGCGCTTTTACCGGTGCAAGCGAGCAACGCAAAGGTTTTTTTGAAGTTGCCGATAAAGGAACCATCTTTCTTGATGAAATTGGCGAAATGCCTATTGGGACGCAGGTTAAAATTCTGCGGGTACTAGAAACCGGTGAATTTACTCGACTCGGTTCTACTCAACTACGCCGTGTGGACGTAAGAGTGATTGCGGCAACGAACAGAGATTTGGGTGTGGAGGTTGCTAACGGGAATTTCAGGCAAGATTTATTCTTCCGCCTGAATTCCGTCCATATTATCCTGCCACCACTCAGAAAACGGCTTGAGGATATTGATGATTTGGTAAATGTATTTGCAAGGAAAACCTGTGAACGTTTAGGATTAAAATATGACGGTGCCTCACCGAATGCCCTAAATATTTTGAGAAACTTACCTTGGCATGGGAATATCCGTGAGTTAAAAAATCTAATTGAAACACTCGTTACACTGGAGCAAATAACATATATAACAAGTGATATTCTTAGGCGATATATTCCGAAAGCACTACCCGAGAGCATTAATAAGAATGACGAACAGGAAACATCATTAGTAAGAATTACGCCTATTGACGATAAATCGCAGCTTGGCTTGGAGATGATTTTCAAATCATTACTTGATATGAAACAAGAGATGAACGATATGAAACGTATGCTCCATACTCTTGCTAATCAAATTGATAGTATTAAAGATGAAATCATAATGAACCAAACCGAACAGCAATACCAAGATTATCAAATTCAACCATCTACGGAAAGTTTGAATATTATTGATATGGAAAAAGAACTTATAATGCTGGCACTAAACAAACATAACGGCAACCGTCGCCGTGCCGCTACTGAACTCGGCATAAGTGAACGCACACTTTATCGTAAAATTTCCGATTACAACATCAAGTAGCATTATTGTATAATCTTATAGACAGGTCCTCGGGAAGTAAGTGTGCTTTGTATTAGCGAAACTTTAAAGCTATTCATAATACCGAAATCATAATCTTTGTACCTCTCAACAGCATCAGGAAAACAGTGGCTTTCAAAATCTTTAATCCTCTGCAATGTCAGATGTGGTTTAAACTTTCTTTTCTCCGTCTTTATTGACAGGCTATTCAATGCGGTGGCAATATTCGCATATATATCATTTAATAATCCGTCATCATAAACGGGAATATGCAAAATACGCGGTCGACGGCTGGTCGGAAATGCCGATATACCTCGAAGTTCAAGCACAGAATCATATTCCTTTGTAATTGAAGACAAAGCATTCTTTACATCATCAAGGCGAGTAATTTCCACATCGCCGATAAAATGATATGTAAAATGAAGATTTTCGGCTTCTACCCATTTTCCGAATGTAATTCCCGAGAAATCATCTTTAACATCATCATAAACAAATTGAAAAAGTTCGTCATCGACATACGTACCTGTAAAGAGTCTGATTGTTCTACTGTTTTGCATAGTATTGAATAAATAATGTTCAAAATACACCCGCAAATTTACAATAAAATAGAATAATTTACTTTCATATAGAACAAAAATTAATAAATGGAAAAATAAAATGTTGAAAAGAATATCAGTCATAGCAATACTCATCTTTGCATTTGTATTTACAACAGAGCAGTCAAGTGCCAAATCCAATACTGATTTTATTCAAATCGGCGAGAAATTGATTTATGAGGTGTCATTTTTCGGCATCAAACTTGGTACTGTCAAATTAGTTGTACTTGGGTACGACACGGTGAACGGACACAAGACACTTGTTACAAAGGCATATATGAACTCCTATAACGGCATACCTTTTGTAGATTTAAATGTTGTATTCAAAAGCTGGATGAGCCCATATATGAGTTACTCCTATAAATTTGAAGCCAATACAAAAGAGAAAAAATGCTGGCGTTACGAAAGAATAATGTTCGACTACGACCATAAAAAAATCACACTAAAAGGTTATCGCAAAAAGAAGCAGATTAAAAATGTAACAATACATACTTCGCGCAAATGGTCGGACGGTCTCTCGCTTTTCTATGTAGCACGTAAATTACTTAATATAAAAAAGAACGTCTCAATACCAACAATAATGGATAAAGACACAGTATTTACAACAATTAATTTTTCCGGGAAAAAGGAAAAAGTAGATATTGATGCCGTTTCCTACCCTGTCCGCACAGTATATTTCAACGGAAATGCCAACTGGACGGGTATTTACGGAATGACGGGTGAGTTCGAGGGTTGGTTCAGCGACGACAAGGCACGCATACCTATCAAGGCTAAAATGGAAGTCTATGTCGGTAGTGTTGATATTGAATTAATCAAATGGAAACGCAAAGGTTGGAAACCTCCGAAATAGCAACGGGAAATTCAATCTTTCCAATAAAAATCGATAATCAAGTGTTGTTTATGTCATAACCAATGCGAGATAATAAAATAAAGGACTGTCTGCATAAGCGACAGTCCTTTTGTTAATATCTTTTATATTTGAACAACGAGTAAACCTTATTCAAATATACTTAATTGTAAACACATATAAAAGCAATAAAAAATGGTGAAGATTAGACGAAGATTAGCTGCATTTCGTTAATTTATTAATATGGAAAACAAAAATATAATAAGGAATAATAAATGATTGACCAATTAATACCAATCGTTGTCGAGCAAACAAATCGCGGAGAGCGTTCTTATGATATTTACTCGCGTCTGCTGAAAGAAAGAATTATTTTCATCGGTACACCGATTGATGACAATATAGCCAGCGTAGTAATTGCTCAGCTTCTGTTTTTACAAAGCGAAGACCCGAAAAAAGAAATCAATATCTACATCAATTCGCCGGGCGGCAGCGTTAGCGCAGGTTTGGCGATATATGACACAATGCAGTTTATTCAACCGGATATTGTAACAATTGCAATGGGTATGGCGGCATCAATGGCGCAAGTACTATTGACAGCCGGCACAAAGGGTAAACGTTTCGCACTACCGAATGCGAAAATATTAATGCACCAACCTATGGGCGGCACTCAGGGACAAGCCACGGATATTGAGATTTACACTCGGGAAATGCTGAGGATACGTTCTTCACTCTTTGATATTATCGCAGAACATACAGGCAAATCCTCCGAACAAATTCGCAAAGATGCCGACCGTGATTTCTATATGTCTGCTGAGGAAGCATTGGGATACGGAATTATTGATAAGATTTTAAAAAGAAGCGATGAAATAAAGAAAGATTAGCATAATATCACTATGGCAAAAGATAAATCAACACATAAGAATAAATTGGTATGCTCTTTCTGTGGTAGGGCATCACACGAAGTACAGGGGTTAATCGAAGGTCCCAATAATATTTTTATTTGCGACATCTGCGTCAATAATTCGGTTGAGATATTAAAGCAGAATGCACAGATACTACCTTCGGAACTGAAATTGAAGAATTTACCCAAACCTTCGGAACTGAAATCCGAACTTAACAAGTATGTTATAGGTCAGGATTTTGCAAAAGAAGTGCTATCGGTAGCAGTCTATAATCATTATAAACGGATACAGTCGGAACATCTTGCCGGCGAATTTGCAGATGTGGAAATAGAGAAAAGCAATGTGCTATTTCTGGGACCCACCGGTACGGGTAAGACATTATTGGCAAAAACACTCGCACGCATTTTACAGGTACCTTTTGCAATTGCCGATGCAACAACCGTAACCGAAGCCGGCTATGTAGGCGATGATGTCGAATCTATTCTCGTACATCTTCTACAAAATGCAGACTACAACGTTAATCTTGCTGAAAAAGGCATAATATATATTGACGAAATTGATAAGATTACAAGAAAAAGCGAGTCCTCGAATATTACGCGCGATGTTTCGGGCGAAGGTGTTCAGCAGGCACTCTTGAAAATACTTGAGGGAACAGTCGCAGGTGTACCGCCAAAGGGTGGACGTAAGCACCCCGAGCAACCGCTAATCTATCTGAATACGAAGAATATATTATTCATAGTCGGCGGAGCATTTGTCGGATTAGAAAAAATTATCGCACAGAGATTGCGAACATCAACAATAGGCTTCACGGCATCAGTGGACGAAGCAATTGAGACAAATCCCGAATTGCTGAAAAAAGCAGAACCTGACGATTTGATGAAATTCGGATTTATTCCCGAACTAATCGGCAGACTGCCCGTTATGGCGCCACTCGAAGAATTGACTACCGAAGCAATGATTTCAATATTGACAAAACCGAAAAATGCTATCGTTAAGCAATATCAGAAATTATTTATGCTCGAAAGCACATTGCTGGAATTTAATGACGATGCCCTAATGGAAATAGTCGAAAAAGCAAAATTGCGAAAGACGGGTGCACGTGCATTGCGTTCGATAGTTGAGGAAAAGATGCTGTCGATAATGTATAAGATTCCGGACGAGATGAACCTGAAAAAGGTAATAATAACAGCTGATTACATAAAGGGTACAGCTGAACCAATTTATCAATACTCGAAAAAGACAAAAATAGCAAAATCGGCATAATTTCGTTTTGTATTTTCATTAAAAAGTAATATATTGCTTTTCTATTTTTTGCAAATTTATAAAAATAAGGTAATACATCATGTTCGCAGTTGTAGAAATTGCAGGTACACAAGTAGAAGTCAGCCCCAACGCTGTCCTTGATGTTCCGCATTTAAATGGTGAACCCGGGGACACTCTGGAATTCTCCGATATACTATTAGTAAAAGACGGTGATAATACACAGCTTGGCGCTCCGTATATATCCGGCTCGGTAAAAGCCGAAATTATTGAGCATTTCAGAGATGACAAAGTGCTTGTCTTCAAGAAAAAAAGACGTAAAGGCTATCGCAAGCTCAACGGACACCGTCAGGGCTATACAAAAATTGAAATTAAAGATATTAATATTTAAGTGAAAGGTTCCTGATATGGCACATAAAAAAGGCGGCGGCTCCACCAAGAACGGGCGCGACTCTAATGGCCAAAGACGAGGCGTAAAAAAATATGGCGGCGAACTTGTTGCCGCAGGTAATATTATTGTTCGTCAGTTAGGCACTAAATTCCACCCCGGCAATAATGTCGGCTTGGGCAAAGATTATACTATTTTCTCACTTATTGACGGCACTGTCAAATTTGAGAGAAAAGGCAAGAGCAAAACTCAGATTTCGGTCTATCCCGAAAACTAATCCTCTTAGAACTACTTATCTAAACGGGCTATCCTTAACGGATAGTCCGTTTTTTATATATCATAATAGTATAAAAGAAATTAAAAATAATTTGCAAATGTCAAATTTAATCATTAAGTTTAACCAATTGGTTAAACCAAATAGATAAAAACATTATGAAAAATGAACATAAAGACAATAAAGACACGGAGATGAAAATACTCCAAGCGGCACGGCAGGTATTCCTAAGCAAAGGGTACGAAGGTGCGAGAATGCAGGAAATAGCAGATTCCGCAGGCATTAACAAGGCACTGCTTCATTATTATTTCCGCAAGAAGGAAAACCTGTTTGTAGAAATAATTAAGCAGGCATTGGGAGATTTTTTCCCAAAGATTACAAATATCTGGGTCAAAGATATTCCCTTTGATGACAGAGTAAGGCAATTTATTGTCAATTATATCAGTTTTTCCTTAGAAAATCCTGATTTACCGAGATTCTTCATCAATGTTCTGTATCAAAAACCCGAGCTATTTGTTACGGGAATACACTTAAAGGACTATGTGAAAATTCTCAATCTCCAAGAGATTTTGGATAACGAGGCAAAAAGCGGTAGGATAAAACAGGTTGATGCTTATCAATTTATTATAACTATTCTTAGTTTATGTATTTTTCCTGCTATTTCCAATCCATTGCTCAGAACGACTTTTAAATTATCCGAAGATAAATTCAAGGAGATGATGGAAGAACGTAAAGAAATTGTACCGGAAATTGTTCTGAATTGGCTACACATTAACAATAAATAATTTATTAATATTTGAGGTTTTTATGAAAATAGGAACATTAGTACTAACTTTGATGCTTATGGCTGGCGGATTAGTGCAGTCAAAAGAAATAACCCTTGATTATTGTAGGGAACAGGCAGTAGCACACAGTCCCTTGCAAAAGAAGATGCTGTATTACAAAACGAAATCCGAACTGGAAAATGAGAGTGCTACTACTAATTATTATCCACAACTGACGATAGAGGGACAAGCAACATATCAGTCAGATGTCATAGAATTAAAACTACCGATTCCAAATGCAAAATTACCGGAAATCCCCAATGAACAGTACAAAGTTAATTTTACTTTGAAGCAAATGATTTGGGACGGCGGCATGACATCAAGACGTAAGAGTATTATTGAATCCGAAAATTTGGCGAAAATAAATGAAGTGGAAATTTCATTAAATTCGGTTAAGGATATGATTAATGATTTGTATTTCAGAATACTATTCTTACAGAAGAGCGTTAAAGTTTTGGAAATCAATCTCAAGCAATTGGATACTAATCGTTATGTAATTGAGTCATTAGTGAGAAATGGTGTAATGTATCGCAGCAATTTGGATAATATAAATATTCAACTACTGCATTTGAAACAAAAAATTGAAGAAGTAAAATCAAACGAATCTACACTGCTTAAAATTCTTTCTGAGTGGATAGAGGAAAATATAGATAACGCAACAGCACTACAAGTACCTGATGTTCAATCAATTGAATTTGATGAGATACATCGCCCCGAATATCAACTATTTTCAGAACGCGAAAAATTACTTGAAGCAAATAAAAAATATATCTCAACAAAGCTAAGTCCCAAAATATTTGCATTTGGTCTAGCCGGTTATGGCGCCCCCAATCAATTCAATTTTTTTGAATCCGATGGTGCTTTCTATTGGATGGCTGGGATTAAATTCCAGTGGTCTCCATTCGATTGGTCGGCAACGAGTAAAAGACAAGAAAGTATTGATGTGCAAAAAAGCATTCTCGCCGCAGAGAGGGAACAATTTGATAAACGCATAAATATTGATATTATAAAACAAAGAGAAGAAATATCAAAGTTTGAGAAGTTAATTGAAATAGATAATGAAATCATCAAGAGACAGGAGAATATTGTCAAAGAATATTTTTCCAGATTAAAGAATAATACGATTACAATAACAAATTATCTGTTTCAAGTCAATTCATTAATTAAAACAAATATAGATTACGAATTGCACAAATTACGGAAGATAGGTGCAGAAGTCAATTTATTAACCAAAACAGGAAATTTTTAATTTAATAATAAGGAAATAAAATGAAAAAAATAATTATGTATTTGAGTATTGCATTACTTGTAGCGGCTTGCGGCAGTAATGACAATAAATCGGACGCTTATGGAAATTTCGAGGCTGATGAAGTAATACTTTCGGCAGAATCAATGGGCAAAGTGCTGACATTAAAAGCTAACGAAGGTGATAATGTACAGTCAGGAGAATCACTTGCATTAATCGACACAATGCAATTGTATTTACAGCAAGAGAAAGTACTTGCAAGTATGCAAGCAATTGCATCGAAAAAACGGAATGTTCAGGTGCAGGTAAATGTCTTAAAAAAGAAATTAGCAAATATACTTCGTGAGAAAAACAGACTGGAAAATATGTTCAAAGACGGCGCCGCTACGCAGAAGCAATTAGATGATGTAAACGGACAAATTGAAGTGCTGGAAAGTAGTATTATTGCAACAAAGACCGGATTAAATACTGCTAACTCCGGACTGATGAGCGAGCTAAAGCCAATGCGAGCTATGTTGCAATCAATAGAAGATAAAATTGAAAAATGCCAAGTAAAGTCCCCGATTGATGGTATTGTATTAGTTAGATATATAATGAACGGCGAGTTTGCCGTACCGGGCAAACCGTTATTCAAGATAGCCGATATGGATAATATTTATCTTCGTGCATATATAAGCGGCTCACAGCTTGCGCAGGCCAAACTCGGTAGTAAGGTCAAAGTGTTGATTGATAAAGGTGAAAACGATTATTATGAATATTCGGGAAAAATTACTTGGGTCTCGCCGAAGGCAGAGTTTACACCAAAAATAGTGCAGACAAAAGAGCAAAGAGTGAATATGGTCTATGCAGTTAAAGTGCTAGTGAAAAATGACGGCAAAATCAAAATTGGTATGCCCGGTGAATTAAGATTCAAGTAGAATGATTATGGATAAAATAATAGTAAAAAATATATCGAAATCATTTGGTGATACAAAAGCCCTTGACAATATTAGCCTAAATGTAAAGGAGGGTGAGCTATTCGGAATGATTGGACCTGACGGAGCCGGCAAGACTACATTGATTAGAATACTGCTAACTCTATTGCTTGCTGATACAGGGGAAGCGGAAGTTAATGGACTTGATGTCATTAAGGATTACAAGAAAATCAGAAGTACAGTAGGATATATGCCCGGCAGATTTTCGCTCTATACAGATTTGACCGTTGAGGAGAATATGGAGTTGTTTGCAAAAATTTTCGGTACGACAATAGAGGAAAACTATTATCTCGTCAAAGATATATATTCACAGATTGAGCCGTTTAAGGATAGACAAGCAGGAAAATTATCAGGCGGTATGAAGCAAAAATTAGCTCTATCCTGCGCTCTGATTCATAAGCCTGACGTACTCTTTCTTGATGAGCCTACAACAGGTGTGGACCCTGTATCTCGCAAGGAATTATGGGATATGCTGAAAAAATTGAAGAAACAGGGCATAACAATATTTGTCAGCACTGCATATATGGACGAAGCCAAAATGTGCGACCGTGTGGCACTGATTAACAAAGGCAAACTTCTATCAGTCGATTCTATACCGGAGATTATTAATCGCTTTGATGGTATTCTATATGCCATTGAGGCTGATAATAATTATCATTTGATAGAGGAACTGAAAAAGTTTGAATACACAGACAGGGTATATCCCTTTGGCGAAGTTCTTCATCTGATTATCAAAGGCAATGAAGATAAAACCAATGAGATAAATCATTACTTACAATCAAAAGGTTTTGATAATTTCACAATTAAGAAAATCAAACCGGATATTGAGGACTGTTTTATTAACTTTATGGTGCAAGATGAACAATAATAATGAATATATTGTGGAAGTAGCAGGACTTACAAAAAAGTTCGGAGATTTTGCCGCAGTCGATAACATTTCCTTCAAAGTAAGCAAGGGCGAGATATTCGGATTTCTCGGGGCTAATGGTGCAGGTAAGACAACGGCAATTAAAATATTATGCGGCTTACTATCCCCCACTTCCGGCAAAGCAAAAGTTGCAGGTTACGATGTATATAAGTATGCCGAGGAAATAAAAAAGAATATTGGCTATATGTCCCAGAAGTTCTCATTATATGACGATTTGACTGTTGAGGAAAATATTACACTATTCGGCGGAATTTATGAACTAAGTAATAAGCAGATTAAGGAAAAGAAAGATTTTCTTATCAAGAAACTTCATTTGGAAGAAGTCAAGAATAAGTTATTAAGGGATTTGCCGCTGGGTTGGAAACAGAAGCTGGCATTTTCTGTAGCCATTCTCCATGACCCTGATATAGTATTTCTTGATGAACCGACCGGTGGTGTGGACCCGATTACTCGGCGTCAATTCTGGGAATTGATTTACGAAGCCGCCGATAACGGTGTAACGGTATTTGTTACAACTCACTATATGGACGAAGCCGAGTATTGCAACAGAGTTGTAATGATGGCAAGCGGTGAAATAAAAGCACTCGGAGTACCGAAAGATTTGAAGAAACAATTCGGTGTCGAAACAATGAATGATGTTTTCATAAAAATTGCACGTGGTTAAGATGAATTGGAAAAGATTTTTAGCATTTATTAAGAAGGAATTTATCCATATTTGGCGTGATAAGCGAAGTTTGATTATATTAATCGGTATGCCAATTATACAGATGACACTGTTTGGATATGCAATCACTAACGAAATTAAAAATGTAGATATAGCGATTTTGGATAAATCAAAAGATATTACATCGGAAAGATTAGTAAGTGAAATATTGTCAAGCGGATATTTTAGATTGGATTCCTACTTGCAGTCCGACAAAGAAATAGAGCAGAAATTCAAACAAGGAAAAATTAAACTCGCATTAATTATTGAAAATCAATTTGATAATAAATTAAAAACTATGAAAAGTGCAACTGTTCAAATAGTAACAGATGCGTCTGATGCAAATACAGCAAATACGCTAATCAATTATATTACTGCGATAGTAAGCAATTTCAATAGAGAACTAAATGGAACAAATAATCCGATTTTCAATATTTCAATTGCAAGCAAAATGAGATATAATCCGGAATTGAGAAGTGTATATTTCTTTGTGCCTGGTCTGATTTCAGTAATATTAATGCTGATATCAGCACTTATGACCTCTATATCAATAACACGCGAAAAGGAACTCGGTAATATGGAACTTTTGCTTGTTTCACCGGTACAATCTCTACAAATAATTATAGCAAAAGTATTGCCATACACAATTCTTGCAATGATTAATGCCATAACGGTAATCCTTGCAGGATATTATGTTTTCGGTGTTCCGGTTCTGGGAAATATCATTTTCTTATTAAGCGAATGTTTGTTATATATTCTTACATCACTTTCACTTGGAATACTAATTTCAACAAAATCAAACACACAGCAAGCGGCATTTATGGTTTCGCTTGTCGGGCTAATGCTACCGACAATTATTCTTTCAGGATATATTTTTCCTATAGAAAATATGCCGCTTGTATTGCAATGGATTTCAAACATTATCCCGGCTAAATGGTTTTTAATTATTATACGAGATATAATGCTTAAGGGTTCTGATATTAGTTATGTATGGAAAGAGACACTTATCCTTGTTGGATTTACCATATTCTTTGTTTTGCTTAGTGTAAAAAATTATAAAGAGAGGTTACAATGAGTCGAATAAAATTTTTAATTAGCAAAGAATTCAAGCAGATACTCAGAAATAAGATGATGTTACCTCTTATTTTTCTTATGCCAATTATGCAGTTAATCATATTAGCAAACGCCGCAACTTTTGAATTAAAAAATATGAGTATTATGTTTGTTGATAAGGATAAATCAACTTTTTCACAACAATTAACTTCAAAATTTGAAGGCTCAAAATATTTTAATGTAAAAAAATATTCTTTCAATACTGCTTTTGCCGAAGAGGAATTGAAAAAACGCAATATTGATATATATATTGAGATTCCTCAGAATTTCGAGAGAACATTGATTAGAGATGGCAAAAATAAAATCAATATTGTTGCTAATGCTATTGATGGTATGAAAGGTTCACTTGCTTCTTTCTATTCGAGTAATATACTAAGAGGTTTTCTTGAAGATAAATCAATTGAATATGCAATAAAAGGTAATATACTTACCAAAGAAAAAGAGTTCATTAGGATGAATATCCAGTATTCCAACTGGTATAATCCAGAAATGAACTATAAAATATTTATGGTTCCGGGTTTACTTGTTCTACTTGTTACATTAATCGGAACAATGCTATCAGCAATCAATATTGTTCGCGAAAAGGAAATTGGCACAATTGAAAGTATGAACGTTACACCCATAAAAAAATATGAGTTCATTACTGCCAAATTATTGCCTATCTGGATTATTGGAATGATTGAACTTGCATTCGGACTATCCGTTGCATTACTACTCTATGATATACCCTTTGTCGGCAATACATTAGTATTATTTTCTTTTGCCGCTGTATATTTATTTGTTCCGCTTGGTTTCGGACTGCTAATTTCGACAATGACCGAAACACAGCAACAATCAATGTTATTCTCGTGGTTCTTTTTAGTAGTATTCATTTTACTCAGCGGTTTTTTCACTGCTATTGAGAATATGCCGGATTGGGCAAAAATGCTGACAAGTTTTAATCCCGTGCGATATTTTATTGAAGTGATTAGAATGGTAATGCTAAAAGGTTCAGGCTTTGCCGATATTAAGATACATTTAATTGTTATTTCCGCTATGGCTGTCTTTGTTAATGCACTTGCAGTATGGCGATACAGAAAAACAGCATAGAAACAACATTGTTATAAAAAATAACCGCTCGAAAGAACGGTTATTTTTTTTATTTAATTAAATCATTATATCGTCAAACACTCTCTGCGATGAGGATACTCCTTCCGCAAGCGGTCGAACTCGGCAGAGCGTTGTCGCTTATCATCTATCAGCATAGTATAGAGAAAATCCTTATAGTCCTCTTGCAACATACGGTTGCGTTGCAGACTTTCAAGTATAACATTGTGCGTTGATGATGCAGTAATTTTTTCTACTGCGGAATTCAATTCATTTATTATTACTTCCTTGTTTGTAGTAATACCAAAATGCTTTTCAACTGCATCAGCCATCATCAAGGCACCTTTCAATTTACCGTCAAAGGCATAACCGGCAATATGCGGCGTAGCCATAAAGCAGTACTTCACTATTACAGGATTAGGTGTCGGTTCGTTTTCCCAGACGTCAATTACAGCCGTAAGTTCACGCTTAGCTAATCTCTCTAAAAGTGGTTTTTCATCAACAACAAACCCCCGCGATGCGTGTATAAACAATGAGCCGCTATTCATCTTATTAATCAATGATGAGGAAAAGAGTCCCACGGTAGCATACTTACCCGTTTTAGTCAATGGCACATGATTTGTAATAATATCACTTTCCTCACATAATTCATTAATCGAACGATACGCCACAAAGTCCGGAAAAACAAAATGAGTATCATTAAGCGGTGGGTCATTAACAAGTACTCTCAGCCCAAGTGCATTAGCATAGTTCGCCACGATTCGTCCAATATTCCCATAACCGACAATCCCAATGCTTTTGCCTTCAAGAGAAATGCTATTTGCTCTCGCCCACATTAGTATAGAATAAACCACATATTCCGCAACGGAATTAGCATTAGAACCCGGAGCATTCGCAAAAGCAATATTATGTTCTAATAAAAAATCCGTATCAATATGGTCAATACCCGATGTCGAAGTTCCTACAAATCGTACCGATGTATTGCTTAATAATTCTGCATTAATTTTAGTAAGTGAACGTACAATCAAAGCATCGCAATTACTATCCAATAATAGAGCATTTGAAATAGAACGACCTTCAGCAAGCTGTACATTAGCAACAGTTTTCAAAGCATCATTCAGCAGTGGAATATTCTCGTCAATAATAATATTAAGCATCATTCAGACTAATTGTTTCGTTTATACTTTTCATAAAATTCGGCAATGCGCAAAAATGCTTTATCCAATACATCATCAGGTGGAAGAATAACAATACGAAAATGTTGTGAGCCGGGCTTTTGACCAAACCCGCTTCCGGGAACGACAACAACGCCGGTCTCTTTTATCAATTCCGCAGAGAATTTCATATCATCATCAACATCAATCGAAGCAAAGGCATAGAAAGAACCTTCGGGCTTGACAAGTGATATACCAGGGATAGTTGCTAGTTTTTCCATCGTAATATCGCGGCGGCGTTCCAGTGTTTTGATTAATGACTGTAAATGCGTCTGCGAACCGTCCAAAGCGGCAGGAATAGCATATTGCATTGGATGATTAGCACAAAGCCTAGCACGGAGCAATTTATTAAGTGCATCAAGAAATGTTCGCATTCGCGAGACATCGCCACTAGCAATCCCCCAGCCTATACGCCAGCCGGGTACAACATAATTCTTGGACATTCCGGAAAAAGTAATAACCGGCACTTCATCATTAAGCGAAGCAATAGCAGTATGTTTTTTCCCTTCAAAAATAAGTTTGTCATAAATCTCATCTGCAAAAATAATTAGATTATACTCGAGTGCAATATCAATAATTTTCCGCAAAGTATCATCACTATACACAGTCCCAGTCGGATTATTCGGATTGATTAAAATAATAGCCCGCGTCTTTGCATTAATTTTCTTTTTAATATCATCAATATCAGGTTCCCAATTATTATCTTCGTCCATATAATAAGGATTGCCGATAAGTTCAAGTTTCGATTGAATAGCAGTATATAGCGGATAGCCCGGTGTCGGTAGTAAAACATTTTCGCCGGCATCAGCAAGTGCTGTCAAACATAATTCAATCGCTTCGCTTGCACCGGTAGTAATAAATATATCATTAATATTATTAATACCCTTGCGTTCTGCATCACGTCTAATTGAATCAAGAGCTTCGGGAATACCGCTCGAAGGTGAGTATCCGTTTTTATTATCAAGCATAGCTTTATATGTAGCTTCGATTATATGCTGAGGTGTCCTATGGTCATAAATATTCGGGTCGCCAATATTAAGGTATAACATCTCTTTACCTGATTTTGCAACTTCCGAAGCAAGAACAACAATATCCCTAATAGCATAAGTTACGCCATTGGTTCTCTCTGCCGGTTTTATTATTGATGACATTTTTTTCTTTCCTTCAATTATTTAAAAAGCATATACAAAATTAACAAAAGAGAACATACAAAAAAAAGCCGGACTGAAAAACAGTCCGACTTTTTGTCAAATCATTAAATATTACTTTATTTAACAATTACCATTGTCTTTGTTACGCTATTGCCTTTTACTGTCAATGTGTAATAATAAACACCTGATGACAAGTTCAAAGCATTTGCATCAATATTATATTGGTTTAATCCTGCTGATACGGAACCATCAACGATAACCGCCAATTCTTTTCCGTTTGCATTTGTTATAGCCAATTTTGCCTGACCGGCTTCCGGCATTACAAAAGCAATTCTGGATATTGTTGAAAATGGATTCGGCACATTTTGATTTAAAATCAATTCGCCTGCTTCACCATCAACTCCCATCATAATATATGATGTAACACTAACAACACATTCGCTCGATTCAACTTCACCGCAGTCATTAGAGATTTTTACTTTGTAAGTACCTTCATCTGCTGTTGCGGCTTTTTCTTTTTCATAAGTAGCGGCAGTAGCACCGGCAATTTCTTTGCCGCCTTTAAACCACTTGTAAGTAAGATTATCACCTTCGGCAACTACTGTTAATGTAAGTTTTTGGTCTTTTTTAACAGATAAAGCAGACGGTAAATTTGTCTTAATAGTCGGTGTATGCTTGATACTTAATTTTGTAGTATTAGTTGTTTTTTGGTCAAAGCTTTCTAATGTTACTTGGCAAGTATAATCGCCGGCATCATCATTATCTACTTTTGAAATAACCAAAGTAGCGGCACTTGCACCGGTAATTCTTGCATTATCCTGCAAAGCAACTCCATCTTTGAACCACTGATATGTAATAGTAACCCCTGAAACAGATGATGTAGCTTTCACTGTAAATGAAGCATCACTACCCTTACATACTTCTGATGTTGCCGGCAAATCTTCTACTGTTAATGCCGGTATTTCGGACAATGTAATATTA
>CAZOOR010000052.1:0-20741 GCA_964581505.1 uncultured Hyphomicrobiales bacterium | reverse complement strand
TGCAGGGTGGGAGTTTCTTTGTAAAAATTCAAGGTGTCAGATTTGCTACTCCGCTATTTGTTACCTTGCTTGTAATTGAAGTATCCGATATAATATTTGCAGTAGATTCAATACCGGCGGTGCTTTCTATCTCTCGCGACACATTTATTATTTATTCATCGAACATATTGGCTATACTCGGATTGCGTTCTCTCTATTTTGCCCTAAAATCAATGATAGACAAGTTTCGTTATTTGCACTATGGACTTGCAATTATTCTTGGATTTGTGGGTATCAAGATGTTGGTAACCGATATTTACCCTATTCCAATTAGTTTCTCACTGCTGTTTATACTTTTTGTGCTGGGGCTATTTATTTTCATTTCTATCAAAATTCCCGAAAAAGAAGAATAATTAACTCTATTACTATGCAATCTGCAAACCAATCTGCAAATCTCGGCATAATGGATTATTTTATTACTCCTGATATTCATAACAGTATGATAATAAAGACATTAACACTTATTCATCGATTGTTGCGATAATAATAAGACTATATTATAATAATATAATAATTTGTTGAATTGCCTGAATAATCATATATTTGTAGTTCTATAAAAATACGAAAACAATAATTATATTTGTACAACGGAGGATTTAATTGAAAAAAGTTATCGGAAAAATTTTGCTGATATTTGTGCCGATATTAGTTGCTTTGCTTCTATTGTATCCAACATACAAAGCAAATCAACTGATTGACAAACAGCAAAACACTTTCGCAAAAGCCAAGAAGGCAGGGAATACCGCTGATTCCATCAAAATTATTGAAAATTTTGAAAAGGAATATGGCGATGAACTTCAATCCGCAAAATCTAACAGATTGAAACTCGGTCTGGATTTACGTGGCGGTATGTATGTTACTCTCGAAGTTGATGTCCTTAAACTTCTTGAAGAAGCCGCAGACAAAGACGCTATTGACAAGACTTTCGAAAAAGTAATTGAAAAAACAAAACAGGAAACCGAGAACACAGACCTTGATGTTCTTGAAGTTTTCACAAAAAACTTTGATGAGATTGCACGTCCTAAAAGAAAATATCTTTCGGATTACTATGATTTCGGTGGCGATGCAAATATTGCCGATACTGAGGAAAAGATTGTCGATAAGTTAAAAGAAAACGAACTTGATGCTATTGACCAAGCTATTCAGGTCATTCGGCAGCGTGTTGATAAATACGGTATTGCCGAGCCGACAATTCAAAAAGTAGGCGCTCGCAGAATTTTGCTCGAGCTTCCCGGTGTTACCAATGAAAAAGAAATGAGACAATTACTGCAGACTACTGCTCGTCTCGAATTCAAGCTGGTTCGCAGCGACGAAAATCTTGTTTCCGCTTTCTATAAAATTGACAAATATCTTGCCAATGAAAACAAGTTGAGAAAACAAGAGGGTTTGGATAATACGGAAACGGAAAGTGATTCTACTGCAATTGCACAGGATTCTACAAAGAGCGAACAAGAATCTGTTGCTGAAAATATGCAGGATACTACAAGCGCCGGTGATACTACTAATGCGGTTGCAAAAGCCGATACGGCTAATCCTTATGCAGGGCTTTCCGAAGATGAGCAAAGAAAACAGTATCTGGAAGACCACCCGTTCACAACACTTTTCAGCACCCTCTATCTTTATGAAGATAGAAACAGGACACCCGCGGAAGTAAATTATGCAATTAATAATTTCCCAAAGGGCGATTATAATTTCCGAATATTTGAACCCTATCTGAAAAAATTCAATAGGATTCTTTCCCGTACTGATATTCAGGAATTATTACCTTATGGTATTGAGATTAAATTCCTTGCCAAGCCCGCAATATACAAAGATAGAGATGGGCAAGATATTAAAGCATTTTCATTCTTCGGTTTGAAAGCCGAGCCGGAACTTACCGGTGAGCATATTACCAATGCCGCCGCTACGTTCGACCCGACAAACAATCAACCTATTGTTAATATGGCAATGGACGATGAAGGTTCCGACCGATGGGCGCAAATTACAGGTGCGAATGTAAAGAAGAGAATTGCAATCGTCCTTGATGACCAGATTTATTCTGCACCGGTTGTTAATCAAAAAATTATCGGTGGTAATTCACAAATTACAGGTATGGAAAACGCAGAAGAAGCAAGACTCCTCAAAATCGTTCTAAAAGCAGGTGCTTTGAAAGCGCCGGTAAAGATGATTGAAGAAAGAGTAGTTGGTCCATCTCTCGGTGAGGATTCTATTCAGAAAGGTCTTATGTCCTTCTTGATAGCGGCTATTCTTGTTATTCTGTTTATGATTTTATATTATAATGCCGCAGGATTAATTGCAAACCTTGCGATTATGTTGAACGTGCTACTTATTCTGGCAATATTGGCGGCATTCCAAGGAACGCTGACTCTGCCGGGTATTGCAGGTATTATTCTTACGATAGGTATGGCGGTTGATGCCAACATTCTGATATTTGAACGTATCAGGGAAGAATTGCAGCGCGGGCGTTCGTTACGCTCGGCGGTTGACGAAGGCTTTGGAAAAGCACTTAGCGCTATTTTGGATTCGAATATTACTACATTCCTAACCGGTATGATTTTATATTTTGTCGGTACAGGACCAATCCAAGGTTTTGCTCTTACGCTGATGATAGGTATCTTGGGTACATTATTCACCGGTGTTTATTTATCAAAGAAAATGTTCGAAATTCTCTTGGCACGTGGAATAACAAGTTTCAATTTCGGTCAACCTAAAACAAAAGAAGCATAATAAAGAGGAGAAAACAATAATGCAATTTTTTCATAATACACAAATAGACTTTTTAGGAAAAAGAAAATTCTTTGCCGTAGTTTCGGCAGTGATTATTTTCTTAAGTTTTGCTGTGATTTTTGGTTTCGGTATTGATTACGGTATTGATTTTACCGGTGGTACCGAACTCGCAATTAAATTCAAAAACACTGTCAATACCGATGAGATTAGAAGTTCGGTCGAACGTGCCGGCTATCGCGGTGCTGAAATTAAATCGTTTGGTGCCGCTAATCAATATCTCATCAGATTGCGTGAATCAGGCAAGACAGCGGAAAAAGTTGTCGATAAACTTCAAAATGATTTTTCGAGCAACGAAGTAACCCTACTAAAAACGGATACTATCGGACCTAAAATTGGTAAGGAATTGCGCTCAATGGGCGTACTTGCCGTTATTTTAGCTGTCATTGTAATTCTGCTGTATATTGCGTTCAGATTTGAATTTGTATTCGGTGCGGCAGGTGTTATTGCCTTGCTGCACGATGTTATTTTTACATTCGGTGTTATTAACTTTGTCCACCACATGGGGTGGATTAATGTTGAGTTCAATCAAAATATGATTGCCGCTATGCTGACTGTTCTCGGTTATTCGGTCAATGATACTGTTATTGTGTTCGACCGTATTCGCGAGAACAAAGACAAACACAAAGGTATGCACCTTGTCAAATTGGCAAACCAAAGTATTAACGAGACTCTGAGTAGAACAATTAATACTGTTTTAACGGTTGTCTTGGTATTAATCCCAATTGTGTTTTTTGGCGGTCCCGTACTTCAGGGCTTTGGATTTACTTTATTAATTGGTATCGTTGTAGGTTCATATTCTTCGATTTACATTGCTTCGGCATTCGTTGTATGGTATATGAAGAGATTTAAAAAAGTCGAAGTTGAAGAAGTAATTAAAACCAAAAAAGCGGCGCCGGCAAAGGCATAGTTCTTTTAATTGATTGGAATATAATGTCGGACAATATTGAATATAAATACGAACTACTTGCATCAAATTCGCAAAAAGCAATTGTCAAATTGAAGACAGATGTTTTAGGTGGTAATGATGCACTATCGTTCAGGAATATTATAAGCGAAATAGCTAATAGTTCCGATATTCATACTTTGCAAATTGATATGCTTGACGTAAATATTGTCAATTCCTCCGGTCTCGGTATGCTCATTTCAGGTTTCTCGCATTTGAAAAAAGCGACCAAGACTATGGAATTAATTAACGTACCGGACAGGGTGAAGAAGTTATTGCAAATAACGCAATTCGACAAGATATTCACAATCATTGAATAAATAAAAAACGGGGCTTTATTTAGCCCCGTTTTTTTTATCTTTATCAATTAACTATCTTCTTGAAACAACAAATTTCTCTCGTAAGCGGAAATTTTTACCTACAACAACACACAGATAAACGCCGTTGGGCAATGACGATGGGCTATCGATATATATCTCATAAGGTACGCCATTTGCTCGCGGAGTGCCTTCATATACATCTAATACTTTCTTACCTAGCATATTATAGACCATAATACTAATACGAGATTCCCTATCGGCAAGTTCAAGATACAAATAGAAAATATCACCGCCGTCCCTAAGACTTTCAATTTTGTTTTTATTCTTTGATGTATCTTTCTTTATCTTCGAGGTTTCGGTTCTTGATGTTTTGTTATGTTTTTTTTGTCTTGATTTCTTCGGATTATTTATCTTAAACAGTAAATCAATGAAATTCTTTGCTTTTTCTTCCTTTTTAATAGACAGATACTTATTATAAGAATACTGGGCGGGCAAATCCACTGAAACGAAAATAAAAACGAAACACAGTATAAGCATATATAATATACTGTGCTTAAATTTACTATGTATCAATTTCGCTTTCATAAAACAATTAATCTGAAATTCATCTCGAAAAATCAAAAAATAATATTTATCATAGATAAAGACAAATTTTTCAATCTTTTATTTTTTATCATTTTTTAAATAAGTCTGCATTTCTTAATTTTGTATATGAGAAATCTGACATTAATAGCAAACAATATTCTCGGAACAAAGGGTACCATTCGTGGTTACTCCTTTTTGTCCTGTATTTCTCATAAGCAAGCACTCACTGCAACTATTCACCATACCGGAAATTTCTCATAAGTTTCGTAATATTTTACGTATTAAATTTCAAATTGTTCCACTCGGAGCAATAATTTCTATTTATTATTTATGACTATTAACTATTAATTTGAAAGGAAAAGACTATGACAAATGCTTATCAACCGAAATACTTTAGCGATGCAAAGCACGCACTCGAAGACCTGAACAAGCTGATGCTTGTGGACGGATACGATTTAATCCTTGATATGGAAAACAGTCAGGGAGCAAAATTTATTGACAAAAGAGAAGGCAGAACATTTCATGACTTCTTCTCATTTTTTGCCGCAATGCCAATAGGGATAAACCACCCGAAACTGAATACTCCCGAATTTATTGAATATATTGGCAAAGCCGCACTAAACAAACCATCGAATTCCGATGTTTATACGGAGTATATGGCTACATTTGTTAAAACATTTGAAAAAGTAGCTGTACCTGATTATTTTAATCATTTATTCCTTGTAGCTGGCGGCGCACTTGCGGTCGAAAATGCTCTTAAAACCGCTTTCGATTGGAAAGTAAGAAAGAATATGAGCAAAGGTATTAGCAGCGAAAAGGGACAGAAAGTAATTCATTTCAAGCAGTCATTCCACGGACGTAGCGGCTACACAATGTCGCTCACAAATACAGACCCGAACAAGGTTATGTATTTTCCGAAATTCGACTGGCCCCGCATTACTAATCCGGTATTGCATTTTCCATTGACCGAGGAAAGCCTTGCTCAAACCATCAAGCTCGAAGAACAAGCGATTGCGGAAATCAAAGCGGCATTCAATGAGAATAAAGATGATATTGCCGCAATTATTATTGAACCTATTCAGTGCGAAGGCGGGGATAATCACTTCAGAAATGAATTTTTACAAGAATTGAAGAAATTAACCGAAGAGAATGAAGCACTGTTGATTTTTGATGAAGTGCAAGTCGGCGTTGGAATAACCGGTACAATGTGGGCGCATCAGCAGATGGATGTTGTTCCCGACATTTTGGCTTTTGGCAAAAAAACTCAGGTCTGCGGTATTCTTGCCGGACCCAAAATTGATGAAGTGGAAGACAATGTTTTCGTTAAATCCAGTCGTATTAATTCCACTTGGGGTGGCAATCTTGTTGATATGGTACGTTCTACACGTAACTTTGAAATCATCGAAGAAGATAACTTAGTCGAAAATGCCGCACAAATGGGTAAAGAACTCGCCAAGCGAATTGATGCTCTCGTATCCGAATTTCCTGATTTAATTTCAAATCACAGAGGGCGCGGTTTGCTGCGTGCGTTTACTATGCCTTCACCGGAAATACGCAACAAGTTTACAACAGAGGCTTATAAAAACGGACTGATGATACTCGGTTGTGGCGAACGCAGTATTCGTTTCCGTCCAACGCTGGACGTCAGATTAGAGGATATAGATGCTGGAATGACTATTATTAATAAGATAATGAAAAGCATTTAATATCTTTTTTATCGTTTTGAATAAAGAGGCTGTCTCAATAGACTAGCCTCTTTTTTTCTTTACCTAAGTTAGTATTCTGCCTTTCCTGCCCCCTCTCTGTCTTATGCTAAAAAGAGGGGGCTTAAAAGATAATTGACTTATTATTTACTTAACGAGATTCCTGTTGTCGCAGGAATGACAGTTGGTTCAAAGAAAAAAAAGCCTGCCGAATTTGTTGTTCCGGCAGACTTTGTAATTGGTCATTATATAGATATTGTTCTAATGTATAATGATTTTCTCCCAAGTGTTAATGGTACCACTTGTAACCCGGACGATATAAACACCGGATAATAAATTATTTGTATTAAAGGAAAATCTATAATTACCTCTATCCAGATAGCCGTTAAAAATAATCTTCTCCTTGTGCCCCAAAAGATTATTCAAAGTAATGCTAACCTGTCCTTGCTTTTTGAAACCAAATGACAAATTGCCGATGGCACCTCTACTGAGCGGATTAGGAGATACAAGTAATTCGGAATATATATCACCAGTCGATTCCAAAACATCTGTTACGATAGTATCAACTTCGCAAAGTGTATAGGCAGTATCAATAATAATTTCACTTGGGAAAAACGGGACATCAAACTTCTTCGTAACACTTCTTGTTCTCTGCCAGAGTGTATCGGTAAAGACTTCGTCTTTTTTGCCATTAAAAATAATCCTGATTGGAACAATAAATATATCGGAAATATTATCGGCTTTTTGGGTTTGCTTAATAGTTACATCAGCAAGATAATGATTGTGTCCGTTAAAGTGTGTGCTGACATTCATACTGAATATCGGATGCCCTTTTTTCATCAACCATTGATTAAAATATGTATTAAAATCAATTGGTGAATCCGTAACATCTTCGCTGAATGACTTTATAAAATCATTATGGTCAATTGAAGTGAATTTGTTTTTTTGGAACAAAGAACGCAGTGCGGGAAAGAAAACATCATCACCGAGGAACATTCTGAGTTGATGATAAATCCAGCTTGCTTTCTGATAGACAAGTACGGCATTACTACCGAAAATCGTATTTATCGGCAAGTCATAAATCGGAGGTTTTTTGCTCCCGCCTCTTTTTAAATACCAAAATCTTTTACTTAGCATATTATTTAAATAGGCCTCTTTGCCGCCTATATGCTCGCTCCAAATGGCTTCGCTGAATGTTGCCCCGCCTTCATTAACCCAAATATCACGCCACGTCTTACAGGTAACAAGGTCGCCAAGCCATTGATGAGCCAGCTCGTGCGCCAATCCCCAACGAGAATTATTCCGCATCCATGCGCGATTGATTGATGTAATTGTCTGGTGTTCCATACCACCATAGTGGAAGGGTTGCAGGGATACAAGTCCGTATTTCTTAAATGGGAACTCGCCGTATAGTCTTGAAAATGTTTCAATTTGCTCAATATTTTGCTCGAACGCCCACTTTGCATTATATTGGGACTTATCCTTTTTAGTTGCATCGTAATCTTTCTGCCAAACAAAATATTTGACCTCAATAGAATCATCGGGATTTGTAACCCTATGATACCATTCCGACCATTGCTTATATATTGATGCGGCGGCATGGATTAAATATGTAGGCATCACATTGTCGGACTTCCAATAATAAGTCCAAGCAGTATCGTTTACAGATACTTTCTGCAATAAACCGTTTGAAGCAACGGAATAGTTTGCAGGTACGCGTACTTTCATAGTAACAGTTGCTTTGTCGTGAGGTGCGTCGTTGCAGGGTAGCCAATAGCGTGCAAATTGAGGCTCGGACATTGTGTATGCAATACGTTCCTCGACAAATGCTGTGTCATTGGGTTTAACAGGTATTTTACCAATATATTTGTGCTTAGGATATAAGTAATACCCCTTGAACCTATCTTTTCCGTACCATTTGTTGTGTGCATAATTAATTTCTACTGTAACTATATCATTCTGATGATACGCTTTATCCAACGAAACGGTTAAAACTTTATTGACAACAGGTGGTAGGGGCGTAATTATTTTATTATTAACTTTAACCGCAATAATGCTCAAATCCCCAACATCAAAGCTTAATTTTGATAATTCGGAAGTATCGATTTTTAGAGTAATCTTATTAGTACCTGTCCATTTAATATCATCTTCTTCGAGTTTGCCAAAACCCTTTTCGTCAAGTTTCATCGGTTTGTTTAGGGTTCCATACCAATCAAGGAATATGTCGTAATGTTGGACGTCATAAGGTCTGAAATACACATCTTTTGCAAGCATTTCGTCAGCAAGGTGTTTGCTATTCCGTGAATGTGAGCAAGTGGGTTTAAACTCAAAATGCGATTTATTAACATCTATTATTTCAGGTAATTGCGCATTTGCAATTGAAATACCGGCGGAAATAATGAATAATAAGACAAGCACTAACTTTATTCTTTTGAACATATTACAATTCTATTTTAATATTTAACAATTCTATTTTTTTATTACCGTTATAGTAATAGACAAAATTACAATAAAATTGTTACATTGAATAATATCAAATGGAAAAAATAAACATAGATACAAGCATTACTTTGAATAACGGAGTAAGAATTCCAATGCTTGGACTTGGCACATATTTAGCAACAGGAAATAATGCTTATGATGCTGTAATATTTGCTTTGGAGCAGGGATATAGGCATATTGATACTGCGT
Source organism: uncultured Hyphomicrobiales bacterium (assembly GCA_964581505.1). Classification (GTDB taxonomy): domain Bacteria; phylum Bacteroidota; class Ignavibacteria; order Kapaibacteriales; family UBA2268; genus CAZOOR01. The sequence continues at coordinate 11,673 of CAZOOR010000052.1, read as the reverse complement.
CATTTTATGCTAACGAGGCTGAGGTCGGACGTGCAATTAAGGATAGCGGTATTAATCGAAAAGATATTTTTGTTACAACTAAACTTTGGAATACAGACCAAGGATATAATGCCGCCCTGCGTGCTTTTGAACGCAGTATGAATAATTTTGGATTGGATTATGTGGATTTATACCTTGTTCATTGGCCCCTAAGGGCTAAGAGAAAAAAGTCATGGAAAGCACTCGAAAGAATTTATGACGAAAAATCTGCACGCTCAATCGGGATTAGTAATTATACAATCAGGCATATTGAGGAATTAAAGACTTATGCCAACTATAAGCCGGTTGTAAATCAAGTGGAGTTCAGTCCTTTTCTTTATCAAAAGGAATTACAAGATTATTGCGAAGCAAATGATATATATATCGAAGCATTCACTCCACTTACGCGCGGCAGAAAGTTAGACAATCCGGCTTTGACATCAATTGCCGAAAAATACGGAAAAACACCTGCGCAAATTCTTATACGTTGGGCTTTGCAGGTACATACAATAGTTCTGCCTAAATCGGCTAATAAAGATAGAATAAAAGAAAATGCCGCTATCTTCGATTTTAATATTACAGAGAAAGATATACTTATTTTAAATAGTCTGGACGAGAATTTCAGAATTACTTGGGACCCGACAGATGAAGAATAAATTGATTTGTTGTTATAGATTTTCTTCATAGAGATTAATTATTATGGAATTTGAAATATTGAGGTAAAAATGAAAAAATTATTTATAATTATAATATTCCTATCATTTGCAGGAACTTTGTATTCTCAGACAGATACTAGTTCTGATGATGGTGTATTTTCTATTATTGCAAAGGAAGACGGTTTGAGATTTGTTTACAACAGTAGTGGCTCTCATTTCCAATTCGACTTAAAATGTGATGAATTCAAACCAATTGAAGCGGAGAACTTGCTCTTTATGGTTGATGGTGTTTTATTACAAATAACACCGGTTCCGGCAAAGGAATTATTCGGGAAAATGGCAAGCAATATGAATGATTCACTTGCTTTGATTTATCATTTTGCATACGAGGCAAGGACTATACGTAATTCCTTGTCCGGCGATTATAAGATTGAACCGGAATTTATTCTTTCCCCGTCCGGACGCTTATTGTATTATTGGTCTTTCAGAATGCCGGATACACATAATGCTATTACTGATTCTCTCACTAATAAAATTGTTCTGCAAATGTATGCTACTACTTATGTAGGTAACCGTATATTAATGCTTTCGAGTGCTTTGATTAGTAAGAATAAACCCGATGAAGTCAAAAAGAAGTTTATTGATTTATTCGATTCGATTAAAATGTCCAAAGGGAAAATCGACCCCGAAAGAGTAAGCAAGGAATTAGTAGAGCAAGCAAAAAAAGCAAAAGAAATAAAGAAGGACAAATAATATTATTTTATAATTTCGCAAATACAAATAAAAAAAGAGACGCCCGAAAGGCGCCTCTTTTTTTGCAATGTATGTAATAACGTTATAATTGTTATTATGCTTTGGCTTCCTTGTGCTGTGCATCGACTACTGCAATAGCAATCATATCAAGGATTTCATTTACTTCAGCACCCGTCTGCAATACGTGAACCGATTTTTTCATACCGAGCAGTACAGGACCAATCGGATGTGCGTTGCCAATACGTGAAAGCAATTTATATGCAATATTACCCGCATCAAGATTCGGGAATATTAAAACATTCGCACTTGTTTTCAAATCGCTGAAAGGATAATTCTCTTTTAAAATATCATCAACAACTGCGGTATCTGCTTGCATCTCGCCATCAACAATTAAATCAGGGCGCCGCTCTTTTATGAGCTTGACGGCTTTTTGCATCTTATTCGGTGAAACACCGTTTGCCGAGCCGAAATCACTGTAAGACAATAGGGCAACACGGGGAACAATATCGAAGTTTGTAGCAAATTCCGCCGCCTGCAATGCGATATCAGAAATATCTTCCGATGTCGGGTCAATATTGACAGTAGTATCTGCCAAGAAAAATGTTTTCGATTTAGTAGTAATAATATACAAACCGGAGACTTTATTAAAGCGTTCATCGTTGCCGACAATTTTGAGAGCCGGACGAATAGTCCAAGGATAGTTAGAAGTCAAACCCGAAATCATAGCATCGGCATCACCTCTGTGTACCATCATGGTAGCAAAATAATTAGGTCTTATAATTTCTTTATTAGCAGACTTTATAGTTGTCCCTCTTCTCTGTCTCAATTTGAAATAATCTTCCGCATAAGTATCAATTTTATCGCAAGTCTTAGGATTAATAATTTCCATACCTGTAATATCCAAACCGTTTTCTTCGGCAACCTTACGAATAACATTTTCATCACCAATGAGAATCGGATTTGCCATTTTGGCATCAACTGCTTGCTGTGCGGCACGGATAATCTTCGGTTCTTCGCCTTCCGGAAATACAACACGTTTCGGATTGTTTGCGGCTTTTCTGAATATCGGATTCATAATCAATTGCGCCCTACCCATTCTAACATTAAGCTGGCGGCGATATTCGTCGAAATCCTCTATGGGTCTGCGAGCAACGCCGGTATCCATAGCGGCTTTTGCGACAGCAGGAGCTTCCCATGTAAGCACGCGCGGGTCGAATGGCTTAGGAATGATGTATTCTTTACCGAAACTCATCTCGGTAACTCCGTAAGCACGTTTTACGCTTTCAGGAACATCTTCTTTTGCGAGGTCAGCCAAAGCATGAGCGGCGGCTTTCTTCATCTCTTCGTTAATTGCTGTAGCGTGTACGTCCAAAGCCCCGCGGAAAATAAACGGAAAACCAAGAACATTATTAACTTGATTGGGATAATCTGAGCGACCTGTTGCCATAATAACATCGGGACGAGCTTCCAGAGCATCTTCATAAGAAATTTCCGGGTCGGGATTAGCCATAGCAAATATAATCGGATTATCAGCCATTGGTTTAATCATTTTCTTAGTAACGCAATCGCCTTTGGATAGACCGACAAAAACATCGGCTCCGACAAGAGCATCTTCCAAAGTGCGAGCATCGGTTTCAACCTCAAAGTCATATTTAAACTCATTCATTCCTTCTTTTCTGCCTTTATAAATCACGCCCTTTGAATCACACATCAGGACATTTTTAGGATTAACGCCCAAGCTAATGTGGAATTTGGCACAAGCAATACCGGAAGCACCGGCACCATTATATACAACTTTGATTTCACTCATTTTTTTACCTGTAAGTTCAACCGCATTTAATAGTGCGGCACCGCTAATAATGGCAGTTCCATGCTGGTCATCGTGGAATACGGGAATTTTAAGTGATTTTTTTAAGGCTTCTTCTATATAAAAGCATTCGGGACCTTTAATGTCTTCGAGATTGATACCACCGAAAGTCGGTTCCATCACTTCGCAAACACGAATAATTTCGTCAACATCTTTAGAATTTAGTTCAATATCAAATACATCAATATCGGCAAAAGTTTTAAATAAAATACCTTTGCCCTCCATAACCGGTTTGCCGGCTTCCGGACCGATATCACCGAGACCAAGGACAGCAGTACCATTAGAAATAACTGCAACTAAATTGCCACGTGCAGTATAATCAAATACTTTTTCAACATCGTGATGAATGTCTCTACACGGTTCGGCAACGCCGGGTGTATAAGCAAGCGATAAATCTCTCTGCGTTACACAGGGTTTTGTTGTTATTACCTCAATCTTACCCTTGCGCCCTCTACTGTGATATTCGAGAGCATCCTCTCTTCTGATTTTCATTTAATTACTCCAAAATGAATAAGTTATTATTAATTAAAGTTAAAAGTACATAGCAACTTATGAAAAAATTTTAAAATAAAAGAAAAAGATTTTTCCGTGTAACCAAATGTGTGGTTATTATTTATCTTAGTATGATTTGGACAGTCTGTACTCAAATTTGCTACGAATTTATTATCCCAATAAAAAAAGGGCTGAAGCATTGTACTTTCAGCCCTTTGCTCATATATTGCAACATTATTCTATTGTTATGTAATACGGGAGTGCATACATAAACGGCTCTTTCCGAGAAACAGAAAGTAAAGAACGTGCGTAATTCAGTTGGAGTTGCATAGAATATGGTAATGATTTGTACATCTCAAGATAAGTTGAGCTGTTGTTTGCAAACAAACCTTTAAATGATTGTCTAATACGAATATCATCGTCGCCTCTTTTGCCAAACATTTCCATAATTGCTACTGCCGGGTCCTTCTTCTTGGGATATTCGACAATAAGCACTTTCTCGTTATCCGCAATTCCAATTCTGGCTTTTGCAAGTTTAATAGCATCTTTGATACCACCGAGGACATCAACCAGACCATTTTTCTTAGCTTCCTCGCCTGTCCAAACGCGTCCCTTGGCAAGCGCCCGAGCCTCGTCAAATGTCATATTTCTACCTTCGGCAACCTTATTAATAAAACGGAAATAAATTTTATTAATCATGGTATGCAGTTTGCTTTTTTGTCTTTTGCTGAACGGGAAATTGACACTTAAATCGTGTGCCGCCGCAGTAGTTGAGAGTGTATCGAGCGAAATATCAAGTTTTTTCCAAGTGCCGCTCATATTAGGCAGTGCGGCAATTACTCCGATAGAACCCGTGATGGTAGCCGGATGTGCAATAATTGTATCGCAAGCCATAGAAATATAATAGCCACCCGATGCCGCCACGTCACTCATTGAAGCATAAATTGGTTTGACTCCTTTTGTTTTTACAACTTCCTTCCATATTTCGTCCGAAGTCATAACAGAGCCGCCCGGACTATCCACACGCAAGATTATAGCTTTGATTTTATCGTCTTCGCGGGCTTGCTTAATATATTTTGCCATCTTGCTTGTTATTGTTTTATCGTCTGCGAACTTATTAGCCTCAGGTGAATCTACAATTGCACCTACTCCGTAAATAATGGCAATACGTTTCTTTTTGACGTATTTCCGTTTGTCGTAGCTGTAATCGGCTTTCAGATATTCGCCTACGGAGACAGTTCGCAATTTCTTCTTTTTCAATTTGCCGCTTTTTTTCTTACGGGTTAATTCTTTCAACATATCTTTGAAATCGGTTTCATTCATCAGGCTGTCCACAAAGCCAAGTGCAAGGAGAGTATCCGCAGAATATATACCGCGATTAAGCGCATCATTGATGAAGTCTTTACTAAGCATTCTGTATTTTGAAACCGCATCAACGAAAATTCTATGCCTTTGATTCAATAATTGGCGATATTCGTATCTTGCAGAGTCACTGAATTTACGGCGATTCATTGTTTCACCGGCAGATTTGAAATCTTCAAACTTTTCAACATAAAATTCAATACCGAGTTTATCAAGTAATCCTTTTAAGAACATTAGCTCAATACCAAATCCATTAAGAGAAAGTAAGCCCTCTTCCGGCATAAATATTTTAGTTGAAGGCAAGGCGCGGAAATATCCCTTTTCATCACTCATATTTATAAATGAATAAATAAACTTTCCGGACTTCTTAAAATCTTCCATTGCGTCCATTAGCTCCATACTTTTAGTAAATCCCATAATTGTTGGAGTGGATTTTAAGTATATTCCTTTAATACGAGGGTCTTTCTTTGCTCTTTCAATAGCAAACAGAACATCGTTGAACGAAGTAGAACCACCGCCAAACAACTCTTCAAAAGGATTGCCTTGTGAATACTCATCAAGTTTGGTGCCGAGATTAACTACAAGCACAGTGTTTTTTCTTACAACAATTTCTTCTTCCTCGAAAGCAGAACCTACCAGCCCGATAATTGCAAAAATCGGTAATAATATTATAAAGAAAACCAGTGCAATAATCAGAACCGGTATCCACCAACGGCGTTTTTTCGGGGGCGGATAATACGGTGGAGGGTACGGGGGGATATTCCCCTGTGGTGAATTTGTAGTTTGTTCCGGCATTTTTACTCCTTATGGTTAATAATTATTCTTTATCTATTTGTTTGTTATTCCATACGAATAACAAATTTAATTGTTTCACTTATGTAATTTAAAAAAAATTTTTTATAGCTAAACAATTTTTCTTATTTTGAGTTATCATATTAATACTATTATAATGGGGAGTTGATTATGAAAAAAGTTTTTATCCTTTTTGCAATTCTTTTGTTTACAGGAAGCACAGTCTTTGCCGATGATGTTATTTTAAAAAATGATAACGGAAATGCTTCGCTCGGCGGCTATTCAAATGTATGGTTAATGGAGGAAACAAAATTATTAATGCCAAAAGGTCCTTGCACGGTTAAGGAAATTCAAATATATTTTGCAGGTACTAAACCCAATAAGGATACAATCTATATTGTCGGCGACCCGGCGGAAGGTTCTATTTCGCCTACTTTCTGGTGTTTGAATTATAATATGAAATTACCACCTATATTTTTTAATTATTCGGGGAAACCCGGTTGGCATAAATTTAAGGTAGAGGGTTTGCATTTGGACGGACTGGATAGACTTGTGGTACAACATAGGGTACAAGCAAATGGTCCTTGGTTTGCTTTCGATACAGACGGTTGCACATCTTCGCCTTATACATCATATTTAATGAATCCGTTTCAGAATAATTCTCTCGGTGGACCGGGTAAGTTTTATCTTGCCGCAGGCGACCTAATGGTTCGGGCGCTTGTGGAATATGATTTGCCTGATGGGGACGGCTCGGCGCCACCACCGCCACCCAAGATGTTTGATGTTACATTGCGGGCGGGTATTGTCGATGGAGATGGCAAAATGATTAAAAGCAATGAAGTTTCCGTACAAGATGTCAATGGGGATGGTTGGGACGATATTGTCATTGCTTCCAATCTATTCATTAATCGAAAAGACGGCACATTTGAATATAATAATTCACTTAAAAAATTCTCGCCCTCTATGACTTCTTGGGCTGATTTTGATAATAACGGAACTCTGGATTTTTACTCGCTTCGGAACGGTGGCTGGGACGCAAATTTGAATATGGTAAAGAGTCGCGACCGTATTATTAAGAATCTCGGAAATATGCAATTCCAGGAATTGCCGCCGAGCAGTTCATTCAATTTGCCATATCCGAGTCCGGGTAAGGATTTCCAAATGACTAACCCATATGAACAGGATTCTATTTTCAATCCATACAGCTGCATAACGGCACTATGGGCAGATTATAATTCGGACGGAAGGCTTGATTTATACCTTGCCAACAATCGAAGAGGATTTAAAGTAAACGGCAATTACAATGAAAGATATTTTCCCGACCAACTATGGAAGCAACAGGATAACGGTACATTTATCAATGAAACAAAAGCGGCAGGAATTGCCGCCGCAGAACCTTACTCAAAACAAAATAATTCTTGGTACGGCTATTATGATTGCTATGGAGCAAACGCCTGCGACTACAACAATGACGGCAAGACCGATATTTTTGTAGCTAACTACCGTTTGGTTAAAGATAATTTATTTAAGAATAACGGCAACGGCACAATGACTGACGTTGCACCAAGCACAGGTGTACAGGGCGAGCCAACCGCATCGTCTGTATATTTCGGACATGGAATGGGCGCCGAATGGGCGGATTTCAATAATGACGGCAATATGGATTTATGTGTCGGCAATCTCGGACACCCCGATTGGCGAGGTGCCGTCTCTAATCCATCGCTTATATATAAAAATGACGGTCCTCCTAACTATCATTTTACCGATGTGCATAAACAAATGGGATTGAAATTTTTCGAGATGAATGCGGGTGTGCTATGGGCTGATTTCGATAATGACGGGTTTCAGGATTTATGGCACGGGCAGATTTCTTACGTTCCGCAAAGTGCCACTGCTCCTATGCGTCCCGGTCTCCTCTATATGAATCAGGGTCCACCCGACTACAAAATGAAAGATATGACTTGGTTTTACGGTTGTGCATTGCACGGACCTTGGTCTGCGGCAAGGATTGACTATGACCAAGACGGAGACCTTGATATTATTATCTGTTCACGCTTTGACGGAGTGCGTTTGTTCCGAAACGATTTGAAGAAAAAGGGTGATTGGCTCGCTTTCCGTCTTAAGGGTAATCCCGCAGAACAAGTTCCGCTGAATGCATTCGGAACAAAGCTCATTGTTTATGTTGGTAATGAAATGTTTGTTAGGGAACTAAACAGTATTGCCGGAACACGTATGACGCAAAACTCGAATGAACTACATTTCGGTATCGGCGATGTATCTGAAAAGAAAACTGTTGATAGCGTTCTCGTTATTTATCCAAACGGAAAGAAAAATCGAATTGGAAATCTTGCGATAAACAAACGGTATGCAATTCCGTATATGGGTAATCCGGTTACTGCAAAAGTAGGAACACCGCAGCTAATTTCACCGGAAAACTTCGCAGTTGGTTTATCGGAAAATACAACAATAAAATGGCAAGAAATTACAGGTATCCATAATTATTTTTTGGAAATATACGGTGATAAGGAATTACAGACTCCGACCTATTCGGGCAAATTGTCAAAAACAGAATTCCCAATTGAGCTTAGTAATGGTACGTATTACTGGCGTGTTCGGCAAAATATTAATGCAGACACAAGCGGTTGGTCTTCCATCTGGAATTTTACCGTTGGCAATTTAGTGCCAAAAGCAATAACACTGCATTCGCCAAAAAATAATTCGAATGGTATTTTGCTAAAACCCCAACTATCTTGGAATGCGGCAGAATATAATACACAGTACAGCCCGAAAACAAAGTATCATTTGCAAATATCCGAATCGGCTGATTTTTCCGGCACTTTGATTGAACTGAAAACTATTGATGACATACTAATTAGCCTAAATGATTTGTTAAAGAGCAATACTAAATATTATTGGCATGTACGGGGCAATAATAAAGGTACTTATGGTCAATGGTCTGATACTTGGTCATTTACTACAATAGAACTACCTTCTGCCCCGATACTACTTGAACCGACGAATGGTGCAAGCGGTATTAAGAATAGACCGAAAATGAAGTGGCATGAAGTCGAGAATGCGGAAAATTATCATCTACAAATTGCTAATGATGAACAATTTAGTGATATGTTCTTTGATATGAAATCACTATCGACAAATTCCTTCAAGTTATTCAAAAAATTTAAATCGGGTAAAAAGTATTATTGGCGTGTATGTGGGGTAAAAAATTCTTATTCGGGCAAATGGTCAGATGTCTGGTCATTTACAGCAGAAAAAATAAATTCTGTTGATGAACAAATGCCAAAACTTGCTTTAATAACACTTTCCCCAAATCCTATGGGAGCCGAATCTACTCTCAGTATAATTTTTGAGAAAAGAATTAATGCACGGATAGTCATTTATGATGAACTTGGTAGAATGATAAAGAAAATAGACGAAAAAGAATTTGATGCGGGTGAATATAAATATCAACTTAACAATCAGGAATTCACTTCCGGCATCTATTTTATTAAATTGATTGGAAACGCCGAAGTGCAAAGTTTTAGGTTTGTTGTAAACAAATAATAATGTGATAAAAAAAATGAGAATTATTTTACTTGCAAAATATATGAAGCTTCGAGACTGAATAAATCCTTAACAAGCGGCAAGGAAGCAAGAGGAGTAATCTTTATAGCAGGCAACCCGAATTTCATTTTGAATACGGGACGAAGCAGGTAATAATCCTTGCGAAACACGGAATAACCTGTTTCTTCTGCCGCTTGTAAAAATTTCGAGGGCGTCATTCTGATATTTCTTAAACGCTTTACTTCAACAATATCAGCATCTCTGCCCGAAGAAATTAATTTATTAAAAATAATGTCAGGTAAAAAATGCAAGTATGGTAGTTTGCCCCAGAAATTTTTCAAATTATGCTGATGCCCGCCAAAGGGTGAATAATAAGGCGGAAAGGTAACATACAGAAAGCCGCCCGGCTTGATAAACTCTTTAATTTGTTTTAGGGCATACTTTGTGTCGTCCAGATGTTCAATCACGTCTCGCAGTATTAGCAAATCAGCGGCATTCTCCCATTCGGACGGAACATCTTCATTGAGAATATTATGGAATTTGAAATCAATAGGTAAATTTAGGAAAGAAGCAATTTGCTCGCCCATATCAAGACGATTGCTTGCAATATCGGTAGCAAGTGCATCTTTTGCACCGGCTTCTACAAATGCCGCCAGCACACCACCTTCGGCACTGCCAATTTCCGTAACCCTGTCGCCATTGTGGAATACGCCTAACTTTCTAAGGTATGGCACAAGTACTTCTCTGCCGAGATTATATTGATAACCCCAGTAATATTTATCGTTAGCAGGGAATTCATTGTTCTTTTCTATTCTTTTGTAAAGGCTCACTTGCTCATTCGTATTATTAATAGAATTAAAGAGCGTATAAATTCATTTTTTATTTGAAAGACTGTTGTTACAGATATAGCAATTAGTATAAATATTTGAATATCAATTATTATAAATGTAAGAACCGTTTGCTAATTCTACTAATGCAGACAGCGGAAAGCGAAAGAAGTCTTTATTCTTTTTACAAAAAGCACAAATTATAAATATTTTGTTTGGTACTTAAATTAAATTTATTTATTTTTAATACGTGAAAGAGCGGCATAACAAATTTTTCACTCAAAATAACAATTTTTAGCTTTCAGGGGTTGATGGTGTACTACATCGACAAGGCAATATCAGTAATTACTAATCTACGGAACGCGGCTTCCGGTGCTATTTCTACCCCTATCACGGAATTAAGATTGCTTTTACCTTTCTATTACAAACAAATGAAAATAATCCCGCCGTATATAATAGCAGGCGGAATTTATATTATTGTTTCATATTTTTCGGAAATAATTAACAGAGCAAAATATATCTTATATCTTTTTGCCGGTTTGCCGGACAGTACTTCATTCTGTTCAATAAGGGTATAAATATACTGCGGCAATAGATGCCAATACAGATATAATTTTTCATTTGTTCAACTAATGATTTAGGATATAATCTTTTATTAGGTTTTATTACCATATTTTTATTAATAATACAAAGGTGTCATTATGGCAAAAAAAGCAGTAACAAAAAAGGTAGCCGCAAAGAAAGCCGCTCCCAAGAAAAAAGCAGTTGCTAAAAAAACGGTAGCAAAGAAAGCCGCCCCTAAGAAAAAAGTAGTTGCCAAAAAGGCTACTCCTAAAAAGGCAGTTGCTAAAAAGACGGTAGCAAAGAAAGCCGCCCCTAAGAAAAAAGTAGTTGCTAAAAAGGCTACTCCCAAAAAGGCAGTCGCAAAAAAAACGGTAGCAAAGAAAGCCGCCCCTAAGAAAAAAGTAGTTGCTAAAAAGGCTACTCCCAAAAAGGCAGTCGCTAAAAAAACGGTTGCAAAGAAAGCCGCTCCCAAGAAAAAAGTAGTTGCCAAAAAAACGGTTGCAAAGAAAGCCGCCCCTAAGAAAAAAGTAGTTGCCAAAAAGGCTACTCCCAAAAAGGCAGTCGCTAAAAAGACGGTTGCAAAGAAAGCCGCCCCTAAGAAAAAAGTAGTTGCCAAAAAGGCTGCTCCCAAAAAAGCAGTTGCTAAAAAAACGGTAGCAAAGAAAGCCGCTCCTAAGAAAAAGAAATAGGTACATCAAAAAACAATATATAGGCTATCTCAAAAATAAGAGATAGCCTTTTTTAGATATACTATTCCATATTTAGTTCATTGCTCGTTTTG
>CAZOOR010000051.1:16460-21314 GCA_964581505.1 uncultured Hyphomicrobiales bacterium | reverse complement strand
TGTCGAAGGAAAATCTACAAGCGGATTAGTGGAAAAAATCAAGAAATTGTGATTTAATAATCTTTGCCGCCGGCAATATGAAAGGATTCATTAGAAGATACTATTTTCTTACTTATAATAAAATGTTTTCATATTATTCGCTTTTCTTTTACTTATAAGTAAAACTTTTCCCATTCTTAATTTTCTTGATAGAGTCGTAATTTCTATTACAAAACTATAACAACACCAATACCCAACTGAAAAAAATGATAATTTGTGCCGGCTCATTTATATTTTTAGTATATTGAAACGGTTTTTATTTGTATTTTATTAATTTCTTTTTAGACGCGTTTTAATGCAAATCTCCACAAAGAAAGAGCGTTTCGGTTGGTATATGTACGATTGGGCAAATTCCGCCTTTTCGACAAGCGTCATTACGGTGTTTCTCGGACCTTATCTGACGGAAATAGCCAAAGCCGCCGCCTCGCCCACCGGCAATGTCTCGGTTTTCGGTTTTCAAATTTATCACGGCTCATATTTTGCTTATGTGGTTTCGTTTTCCGTATTGCTACAAGTTATTTTATTGCCGCTCATCGGTGCAATTGCCGACAGCACACGAGCAAAAAAGCGGCTTCTCGGCATCTTTGCATATATTGGTGCATTTACCACAATGGGATTGTATTTTCTCGAAGGTACAAACTATATGCTCGGCGGCGGCTTGTTCATAATTGCAAATCTCAGCTTCGGGGTTTCTGCCGTTATCTACAACTCCTATCTGAATGACATAGCCGAACCGGAACGACGGGACAGCATTTCCTCTATCGGTTGGGCAGTGGGCTATCTCGGCGGCGGAATTGTACTCGGATTTAACCTAATCCTATTTATGAACAGCGAAAAATTCGGGATTGACAGCGGAACAGCTGTCCGCATCAGTCTTGCCTCCGCCGGCTTATGGTGGGGACTGTTCACATTGTTTCCTATGTTTCTTTTGCGGCGGGACAAAATCATTCATCAGGGCAAGCTTGCCACGCAGGTAAAAAAATCCGTCCGAACACTATTCGAAACTTTGAAAGACAGCCGCAATCACCCGCAGACGCTTATTCTTCTTGTGGCATATCTTTTTTACAATGACGGCGTGCAAGCAGTGATTGTTCTTTCGGCACAGTTCGGCAATCAGGAACTAAATATTACAATGGAATCGCTTACGGCGTTAATCCTGCTCATTCAATTTGTGGCATTCGGCGGCTCGCTTCTGTTCAATCTGCTGGCTAAAAAATTCGGCGCCCGCGATTCAATAATATTTGCTCTTTTCCTGTGGGTCGGCGTCATACTCTACGCATTTTTTGTACTGCAAACGGAAACGGAATTTTTCGCAATGGGTATAGTCATCGGAATAATAATGGGCGGAACGCAATCGCTCAGCCGCTCGCTCTATGCCTCGGTAATCCCTGCGGGCAAGGACGCCGAATATTTCAGTCTTTACGAAGTCAGCGAAAAAGGCACAAGCTGGCTCGGTCCCCTGCTGTTCGCTCTCTCCCTGCAAATGACACATTCCTATCGCATAGCAATATTATCGCTAGTAGTTTTCTTTCTTATCGGTTTAATATTATTGTTCAAATTCAGGCGGTAATGGAGGGGATAATTCATCGCCATAATCTTGTAAATATTTGTGGATAAAAGGATTGTTTATTTCTTGTTTAAATCGTCATTTTTCCAATTAACAGGATTATTAATAATATATTGTGAAATATTATTAAATGATTTTTCATTACGAATAATATGGTCATAAAATCGCGATTGCCACGCAAAATCATATCCCAAACGGTGTGCATGTTTTGTTACGGCGGATTTGTACGAACCGATAATTGATGAAACGGAATTCGATTTCGGTGATATTGACGACATAAATTCGTTTTTTGATAACGGTTCCCGTAGAGACGTCGCATGCGACGTCTCTACGGGAATAACATCATCATTTTTTAAATCATTAATAAAATCATTTTTCAATATAATAATCCCGTGGATATGATTTGGCATAACGGCAAATGCGCCCGTTTCAACATTATTTGTGTGATATTTTATTTCATACCATAAAATATCGGCAATAACCCCAATATTTGATAACGCCATTTTACCGTCAACAATTTCGCCGAAATAATGTTCACGATTTTTTGTGCAAATGGTGATAAAATACGCCCCGTTCCAGCGATAATCCCAATTCTGTAATCGCGTTGATGAAATGCGATATTTATTACGATATTTCTCTGCCATTTTATTCCAATTTCTATATTTCTGTATCTACAAATATAATAAAATTCGTATATTTTTCCTCGTTAGTTTAGCGATGCTGTTTAGATTCAGAAGATAGTGAGCTGTCCGGTATTTCTTTCTGTAACATATATACTTATTCAAAATTTATTTGGATTTTTGTACGTTTTATATTAAATTGTTTTTATCTGTAATGTATTATTATTACTATTTAATTAAACTGTTTAACTATTGTAAAGGGAAGCTATTATGAATTTAAAAAAGTTATTTCTTTTCGGAATAATGACTCTGCTTATGGTTTCTTGTTCCGATATACTTAACGTCTTTGAAGACGAAGACCCTAACGAACTCGGCGGCAAAACAGACCTGGAATTAACAAAAGTCGGCAATGAATACGGTGTTTATTTTAAGCTAAACGACAAACCTTTAAAGATGGATGCCGAAGCGAAAATAGTGAAAAATGATAACGGAATAGTTACTATTCACGTTAAAATAAATCTTGATAAATTAAACCCGTTATATAAAGCGATTATACCGGCTGTATTCAAAAATTCCAACGGGAATGTAGATACGGAAATAAAATTTAAAGCTACATCCGAAGGAATTCAAGATTTTTATCATAGCAAAGGCGATGTTTCAAAACCATTTACGATTGTAAAATATGGTGATAAAGTCGGTGCTAAATATACGTTTAAAAGAGATGACGGGATAATTGTAAAAAGAGAAATAACAGCCAAGTCAACAGATGACGATTTCCCATTAGGATTTATGTTAATTAAAACAATTACAACCGTAGAAGAATATGAAGATGAAAATATTGAGAAAGTTATTTACTATACAAATCACAAGTTCGGTCTCGTTTATATCATATTTCAGTTAAAAAACGGCGCAAAGGGAAGTATTGAACTTATACCTTGGGCTATGGTTTAATTATTATCAACAATAATAATTCTTTATGAAGGGTTGCCCGAAAGGAGGCAACCTTTTTTATAGATGAATAAAACGATAGACGTTTCCCTTTTTATCATTATTTTTGTATAATAAAAGAAATAATAAACAAGGAACGGAAAACTGAAAAAGGAACTACTCATATTATTAAGCGGAAATGCAGAGAAAATACTAAAAGCAAACAGCTGGAACGCCGCTGATTTCGATGTAAAAAAAGCGGACGAAAAGGATTTGTCACGCTTCGGCTTTATGTTGCGACTGATTAAATCGGGCAATTATCGCCGCGTTGTATTTGGCACACAGGATTTAGAGTTTCAGCGATTTTTCTATTTCATTATGCTAATGCTCTTCATTGCCGGCAAGTGGTCTGGTGGCATCGCAGACGAAAACGAAAAATATGCTGAATTTTCACCTGTCCGCTTTTTACTGCTATGCACACCGAAATTCATAATCGAACTCATATCATCGCTCTTTGTTGTAATATATTTTCACATAAAATATCCGGTTAAATTATGGCTGATGAGAAGAAAATAAAAGCGCTTTTTTGGCGAACGGAATTCTACGGAGCGATGACGGGCGGCGGTGTGGCGGCTATGCACCGCGGTCAGTTGGACGCATTGCACCGGCTCGGTCATAGTGCCGTATATGCCACATCAGGCAAAACGCAACTACCGGATTATGTTAAGACATACTATATCCCATACAGTCGCCTATTTTGGAACTTGCCGGAAGTGCTGACACTCCCTCACGTTTCTCGCTCAACAAAAGCCGTTCTGAAAATCATTGAAAAAGAGCAACCCGATTTTCTCTTTCAGCATCACCATGATTTTACGATAGGCGGCACGCTCGTTAAAGAAAAAACAGGACTACCTTTTCTCTTGCACTGCGACTTTGTTCAGCAATGGGTAAAAAAGCATTGGGGCAAACTCTATATGGAAAAACTGCTCAAATGGGGCGAAGAAATCCAATGGGAAGCCGCCGATAAGATTTTTACTATCTCGAATGTGGCAAAGCAAATGATGATGGAGCAATACGGTGTCGATGAATCGAAAATCATCGTCAATCCTAACGGTGTAAATACTACATTTTTCAAACATAACGAAACGGCTCGGCAGGAAATACGCCGGCGGTTCGGAATTGAAGATAAATTCGTGCAGGGGTTTTCAGGGACTTTTGGCGCTTATCACGGAGTAGAAGTGCTGGCGGAATCTATCCAGCATACATTGGCACACGTTCCCGATGCGGTATTCCTTTTTGTTGGAGACGGGGAACTAAAGCCTAAAGTAGAAGAAATCGTTAAGCGGGACAATATGCAAAATAGCGTTATATTTACGGGTATGGTGCCGTATTCAGAAGTACCCGGCTATCTATCCGCCTGTGATGTTCTGCATACACCTTGCGTAAATAATGCCGACAGTTCTGAATATTTCGGTTCGCCGACAAAGCTATTTGAATATATGGCAATGGGCAAGCCCATTGTTGCTACCAATGTAGGTCAGCAAGGGGATATTTTACAAGCACGCCGCAATGCAATGCTTGTTCCCGAACGCCAACCCGAAGCAATTGCCGAAGCAATCGAAACATTATGCAAAGAGCATGACCTCGCCCGCAACATAGCCGCAGAAGCCCGTCGCGATGCAGTCGAAAAATGGGACTGGA
>CAZOOR010000051.1:0-16360 GCA_964581505.1 uncultured Hyphomicrobiales bacterium | reverse complement strand
GCCCGCAACATAGCCGCAGAAGCCCGTCGCGATGCAGTCGAAAAATGGGACTGGATGAATAATGTTCAAAGAATTATTAATGCGGCAAGTAGTGTGCAATAATATGTCGGCATTTTTATTATTTTTGCAATATTCATAAATTGAAATTGAGATAGCTATGAGTGATTTATTAAAAACTTAATAATGAACACGAGCTTATTCAATCAATTGTCTCTTTGATTGATGAGGCAAAAAAGCGTGTTGCTATATCTGTAAATTTCGAACTTACTACCCTTTATTGGAATATCGGAAAACGCATTAATGAGGATATCTTACATAAAAAAGAGCCGGCTACGGAAAACAAATTGTTGAAGGTATAAGTAAAGAATTAACCGAAAGATATGGCAAAGGCTTTACCAAAAGAAATATTCACAATTTTATGCTTTTTAATGAACTATATCCCGATAATAAAATTGTGCACACACTGTGTTCACAATTCACATGGTCGCATATTCGCATTTTAATTACGATAAAAGATGAACTAAAAAGAGAATTTTACATACAGATTTTTAAACATGAGCGATGGAGTGTCAGAATCCTGCAAAATCGAATTAACTCTATGCTATATGAGCGGACTGCTATCTCGAAAAAACCCGAGCAAACTATTGAAAATGATTTGAACGCTCTAAAAAGCAAAGAACGGAATTACCGGAAATTAATGTATTAAAGAAAAAATTGCAGCAATCAATTGAGCGTGCAAAAAACAAGTCGCGCCAAGCCGATGAATAAAGCATAAATAATTATTGGTTCTCTGGTAATGTGATTTTCTAAATATAATTGTAATATACATACACAAAAAGACTACCCTTGGGGGTAATCTTTTTATTTCGGGACAAATTAATTATTTCTATCTTGACTTATTGTCTCTTTCAACATCATTTGGCTTTTTACCGGATAGAGCAAGCGGTTCCCCGTCCAACTCCGCATCATAGCCCATTAATTCGATAATATGAATAATCATATCGGCGTTAGTTTTTTCGGCATCATATTCAACGGTAATCATACCCTTGCCCTTATCATCAAAAGTAGCATCTTCGACACCTTTTAAGAAATTGACAATGATTTCAATTTTGTTCCTTCCGCCGGCATTGCTAACAGATGTTTTAATTTTTGCTTGGTATTTGTCCCCGGCAATAGCAGATAAATTCATTGCAAAAAAGGTTAGAATAGCAAGGACTGTCAGCTTAGTAAATAAAATCCTTTTCATAGAAAAACTCCTCTGAATTATTAATATAAATATTTGTTGCAAACAGCCTCTTAGGAGTATATACGCAGATAATAGTAGTTGGTTACAAAAATAAAAAAAACTTTACAAACTACCATTAAAATATGTAATGATATTTGTGTTACAGTTAGTAGTGAAATAATTGTCAGACAAGCCGCCAAGCAACAATAGTTATCAGGAATAATGTTGCATAAATAATAACTGCGGCAAACGAGATAACTTGCGATGTAGTGCTTGCAAACTTTTGCTTACGCAAAATAATAAACGAAAGCAACAAGCCGCCAAGTGGTAACAATATCGCTAATATGTTAATAAATGGCGTTAGTAGTACTAAAAAGCTTTTATCCAAAAGTACAGACTTTTCTTGTAGCATTGTGGCGGTTTTTATACCCTGCGGGTCCCCAAACACATAATGCCAATACGGAATACGAGATGTAGTTTTTAGCAAAGCTTTTAGCAGATGCAAACTGCCGGCTACCGGCAATAGTGCGGTTACAAGCTGTGCAAAGGCATTTCGGAGTGATTCTTTGCCGGCATATTTTTTCAACATTGCCAAGCCCGTATATGCAATAAGCGGTACAATAATAAAAAGAATGATTGCCTTTACCGTGCCGGCAAGATTGCCGCTTATTCCCAATGTACTATTTAGCCAATGCGGTAATGCGAGAAGTATATCTTTGCTAAATTGCCATTCCGATAGAATTTCGTAAACGATAAAACCACTAACAAGCATAAAAAAACCAATTTCGGCAGTTGATAATTTAACACCGGTAAATAAGTCGGCGGCTATTTTTCGCTGGCTTATTTCGATATTATCCTTTGTACAGGATTTATGGCACTGCCCACAGAGAATACACTCTCGATTATCTCGAATATCCGGTGGATATAACTCCGACGTACAGGAGCGTCCCGTAAATTTATAATGGTTTACTTTGCTTACACAATCTTTTGTTTTGCAATTTTTGCAAACATCGGTGGACTTAACACGTAATTGCTTGAATGAGAGAAGAGAATACAATCCGAGCAAATGCCCCACAGGACAAATATATGTACAAAACGCTCGCTTCTCCCAGATAATTCCTGCAATAATCGCAACAGCAAGCAATATAATCATATATACCGCCATCAGTTGCGGAATGCGATGTATTGCAAATGTGTGTATCCCAATAATAAGTATTAAAGCATAGAAAAGCGTTATAAACCAGCCGGATTTTAGTAGTTTGCCGGGTTTTTTCCTCATTCCTATTTTCCCGAAGAAAGACGTAATGAGTTCCATTGGACAAATACTACACCAAAAACGACCGAACAAGACTGCTGTTACTATTATGAAGGGCCACCAGTATGACCAAACA
This sequence comes from uncultured Hyphomicrobiales bacterium, assembly GCA_964581505.1. GTDB lineage: Bacteria > Bacteroidota > Ignavibacteria > Kapaibacteriales > UBA2268 > CAZOOR01. The sequence goes on along the minus strand of CAZOOR010000051.1, from coordinate 13,744 downwards.
ATGAGATTTGCAAGATTTGTATTACGCAAAATAATAGCAAAATCCTTATCATTAGTTGTTATACCTATTGCCCCGTATATTAATAAGATAAATACGAACAATGTTAGAAATTGAAGTGTAGCAAGGAAGTAATGATTCTTAAATAATTTGTTCAGCATTTTCTCTGCTTTATATATATTATACTTAATAATTAATATATTTCATTACATTTGATAATTTCATTTTATAGAAATATTTTGCAAACATTACAAATTTAACAAATAAACACATATCTTTTTCACTTGATGAGTATTTAATTTATTGCTCGGACTAATGAAGAATTATTATAAATATACTTATTTTTTTGTTAGTTTACTTTCAAACTTAAAAGTAAACTTATTTTTTCGTTAGTTTACTTTCAAACTTAAAAATAAACTTATTTTTTCGTTAGTTTACTTTCAGACTTAAAAGTAAACTTATTTTTCTGTTAGTTTACTTTCAGGCTTAAAAGTAAACTTATTTTGCTATTTTAATTGAAAAAAGAGAGCTAATAATGGAAATCGAAAAATATATAGCAGGAAAAAAGAAAAAGGGATATAAATATACTTATTTTCTTCCGACAACTATTAACCATAAATGGCAATGGGATGACAGTTCTTTATCTCTCTTGCTCGAAAAAGCATCTGTCAGATTAGGCGAATTAAATTCATTTGCTCGATTAGTACCCGATGTCTCTCTTTTTATTCAATTACATGTTGCAAAAGAATCAGTTGTTTCGAGTCGTATTGAAGGTACGCAAACCGGTATAGATGATACATTTTTACCCATTGATGAAATTAATGATGAAAAACGTGATGATTGGCAGGAAGTTAATAATTATTCTAATGCGATAAATAACGCTATCGAACAATTGAATAATTTTCCTCTTTCTAATCGCTTGATTAAAGACACTCACCGTATTCTACTGCAAGGAGTAAGAGGGAAGCATAAAAAACCCGGAGAATTCAGAACCAGTCAAAACTGGATTGGCGGCACTTCGCTTAATGATGCTGTTTTTATCCCACCTACTCACAATTTAATAATTGATTTAATGAGTGATTTGGAAAAATTTATCCATAATAATGAGATTCAAGTTCCCGATTTAATTAAAATCGGAATTATCCATTATCAGTTTGAAACTATCCACCCTTTCCTTGACGGTAACGGAAGAATAGGGCGACTACTTATTATACTTTATCTTGTAAGTAAAAATATTCTACAACAACCATTGTTATATTTATCCGAATTTTTTGAAAATAACAAACATTCATATTATAATAATTTGACATTGGTCAGAGAAAAAAACAACCTGTTACAATGGCTAAAATATTTTTTAACAGGAATTGAACAGACGGCAAAAAGAGCATCGGATACTCTAACCACAGTATTGAAAATAAAAGCGTTATTGGAAAACAATATTCGCAAAACTGCCGGTCGCAGAACCGATAAAGCACTAATGCTATTAACGCATCTTTTTAAAAATCCGGTTGTTACTGTGGCAAATGTCGAAGATATATGCAAACTAACTACCAAATCGGCTAACGGGCTTGTTAATCTTATGCTCGAACAAAATATTTTAAAAGAGATTAGTGGAAAAACTCGTAACAGGATATTTATTTTTGAAGAATATTTGAATTTGTTTAAATAAGATAAACAATTAACATATAAATTACCAAACACAATATAATTAAAGAGGCGCCCACAATGGACGCCTCTTTAATTTTTACATATTAATTATTATTATTAATCAATCACATCAAAGCCCGTAAACTTACGGAGTGCTTCCGGCACTTTGATTGTACCGTCTTCCTGAGCATAAGTTTCGAGCAATGCAACAATCAAACGAGAAGTAGCCAGCCCTGAACCGTTTAATGTATGCACATATTCCGGTTTATCCTTTGCTGTTCGTTTGAATCTGATATTAGCACGCCTTGCCTGAAAATCCTCAAAATTAGAAACGCTTGATGCCTCCAACCACTTTTGTTCACCGGGCGACCATACCTCAATGTCATAAGTTTTTGCCGAAGCAAAACTTGTATCCCCGGAACAGAGTAGAATTACGCGATACGGAATTTCCAATACTTGCAATATTGATTCTGCATCAGCTAATAGTAATTCCAATTCATTATATGAATCTTCCGGTTTTGTAAATTTAACAAGTTCAACTTTATTAAATTGATGAACGCGAAGAAATCCACGTGTTTCCTTTCCATAGCTTCCGGCTTCACGGCGGAAGCATGGCGTATATCCACAATACTTAACCGGCAAATCTTCACCTTTCAGTGTTTCGCCAGAATGAAAATTCGTTATAGGGACTTCGGCAGTTGGTATCAGATAAAAATTATCTCTCTCGACATAATACATATCATCAACCATTTTCGGCAGCTGTCCCGTTCCGACCATTGCACCTGAATTTACAATAAGCGGCGGCATTAATTCCGTATATCCGTTCTTACTTGTTTGGTGTTCGAGCATAAAATTAATCAATGCGCGCTCGAGGGCGGCACCTTTGCCAATGTAATATGCAAAGCCGGAACCTGAAACCTTTGCGGCACGCTCGAAATCAATAATACCCAATTCTTTTGCAAGTTCAATATGATTTTTTGTCTTAACAGTACTCAGTTCACCCCAACGTTTTATCTCAATATTGTCATCTTCGCTCTTACCAATAGGTACGCTTTTATGCAAAATATTCGGCAACTTCAACTGCTCATCTCGTATTTGTTCCTCTACTTCGCGAAGTTCTTCATCAAATTTCTTAATATTATCCGAAACTTCTTTCATCGCTTGTATTTGAGCAGAAGCGTCTCCTTTGTTTTTCTTAATAGAAGCAATTTCCTTGCTTACGGTATTACGAGTATTTTTCAAAGTTTGCACTTCACCTATAATAGAACGCCTTTTTTCGTCCAGAGATAACAGTACATCAACTTTACCCGATTCGTTTTTGTTTTCCGTATTTTTCAGAACGAGTTCGTGATTTTCACGAATATATTTAATATCCAGCATTGTTTATCCAATTGTTAAAATTATTGTTTACAAAGTTAAGAAATATCAAGCTAAATGTTAAAATAAAAAAAGCCCGACATTGCCGCCGGACTATAATAAAAACTCAACACGAATACTTATATATATAATTCTTCTTCGTCATCATTATAAAAGTACTCTTCGTTTATATGGTCTTCATATTCGGGCCATAGGTCTTCGATACCTTCAACCAACTCATCAGTATCATCAAGCTCATATAGATTCTCAATGACCTGAAGCGGACAACCGGAACGGTTAGCATAATCTACCAACTCTTCCTTAGTTGCCGGGAACGGGGCATCTTCCAGATAATTTGCCAATTCGGGTGTCCAGAACATGTCTAAACCTCTCTATAATATTATTATTCTATTTTTCAAAAAAAATTGTTTGCAAAAATATATTTTTAAATGTTTAAAACAAAAAAAAGTTACATATATTTTAAATTTTTTTTTCAATCAATATTCAAGCCAATTTACAGACTGAACCTTTTCTTTATTTAATTAACTTTTTATTTTCCGTTTTATTATTATGTAATTACATATTTTGTTTAAATTAAAAACATAAAAATCATAATCATTCGCTACTATTAAAGTCAAGCGAGATTGAATTTACACAATGGCGTGTATTCTTCGGAGTGTAATTTTCTCCTTTGAAAATATGCCCGAGATGCGCCCCACAGTTTGCACATAGTATTTCGGTTCTGTGTCCGTCTGCATCAATTTGCTTTTCTATTGCTCCGTCTATTTCATCATCGAAAGAGGGCCAGCCGCATTTAGCATCAAATTTACTTTCCGAATTATATAATGGTGTGCCGCATCGTTTACATACATAAATACCATTTGCGAAATTCTTATCGTATTTTCCGCTAAATGGGGCTTCTGTTCCTTTATATATTATTACTGCCTCTTCCTCAGTCGTTAATGTTTTATATTCTATATTTTGTTTTTTCTCTTCCATTTATTGTCTTTAAATTAATCATAAAATCTTTCAAAACAATTGTTTATCAAATTATTTTGTAATTATACAGAAGTTATTCACATTTAGTTAATAATCCACAGTTCAAAATGTTACTATTTGCGGACTTATTCACATCAAATCATTTTCCATTTTTTCCGACTGATAATTATCCACCGCTTTGTTCACAATTGTCAATAAGTATAATAATTATTAACAATGATATTCTATATTTCTGCCCAATCAAACTATTGAAATAGTGAGTAGTTCGGACTATGCAAGTTAATTTTTTCCACTTGTTCACATACTATTACTATTCTTAATTTAATTAAATGACTAAACAAAGAATAATAAGAAATCAATTCATTGAACTATTGTTTTCTTCTTCGTGTGTTTTGCTCACTTCTTCAATTTGTTTTTCCGTGAGTGTATTATTCTCGCAAATATTTCTTAAATATTCCCAATCATATATACCGGAATCGTGTCCATCTCCCCAAACAGCACTTATAGCATAATTGCCAATAGGTATAATCTGTTTTAATTCATACTGACCGGGTTTGTACATATCAATTTTCGGAAGAGAAACCACCATACCGGCAATAGTTTCACCCTTGCACTCGGCACATGGGCATTCCTTGCGAAAAGATTTTACTTCAATTACGGCTTCAAATCCATCAGCCCACTCGAATTTTAACAAATATGGTTTAGGTCTTGATATTTTTTTTGGTGCTTGCATTGTTATCTCTTATATTTTTTTGAATACAGATATTATTACGAAAAGTATATACTTTTCATTTAAATTATTTTGAAGAAGTTTGGAATTGTGTTTTTCTTCTTAGTTAATTCGTTTTAATAGTTCATATAGATTTATTAAATAGTTATCATTTGTAAAATTAATTAAATATATTTCGTATATTTAGATATTGTTAATATTGAATAAAACGATGAAGAGTTGTTTTATATAGATTGGGGAGTAGATTGAAAATAAAAAAGATAATATATAAATTTTTTTAATCTTATTAGGAGATATTATGAACAAAAACAAATTTGTTGGTTCTAATTCTGTTTTGAATAATAAAACAGGATATATTATTCTTGTTCTCTTCTTATTTATTACCGGCTTTTCATATACGATGGCACAGGAAGCGGTAGTAACAACCGGCGGAGAGGGAAGAGGAAGTGGCGGTAGTATTAGCTATTCTATTGGTCAAGTTGCATATACAAATGCTTCGACTAAAGGTGTTTCGATTACCGAAGGTGTTCAGCAACCTTTTGAAATATTTATTATTTCGGGAGTAGAAGACAGTAAGGGTATTAATCTTGTATGTTCTGCTTTTCCAAATCCGACAAAAGAGAAATTAACATTAAAAATTGAGAATTTGAGTTTTGTTAATTTGTCATATCAATTGTTTGATATAAACGGAAAATTGCTGAAAAGCGGAAAAATAACGGGAAATGAGACAGATGTTGATATTAGTTCTTATACATCTGCCGCTTACTATCTAAAAGTAATTGGAGCTTCGAAGAAAGATGAAATTAAAACATTTGAAATAATTAAGAATTGATGAGGGGATTAAAATGAGAAAATTATTTACCGTATTAGCAATAGTATTATCTACTATAAGTATGTTTGCCCAAGCACCGGAGAAAATGACTTACCAAGTTGTTGTCCGCAACTCGGAGCAGAAGTTGGTTACTAATACAAATATCGGAATGCAGTTCAGTATTTTGCAGAAAACTGCAACAGGAACAGCAGTATATGTAGAACGTCATTTTACAAAAACAAATATGAACGGTTTGGCAACCGTAAAAGTAGGTGAAGGAACAAAAGTTTCCGGTACTTTTTCAAAAATTGATTGGGAAGATGGACCATATTTTATCAAGACAGAAATTGATTTGAAGGGTGGAGCAAATTATACAATATCAAGTACAAGTCAATTGTTGAGTGTGCCGTATGCTTTGTATGCAAAGAAAGCGGAAATATATAATGAAAAAGACCCTTTATTTAGTCGTTCAGCGGCAAAAGTAATTAAAAATTCAGACATTGTGAAATGGAATCATAAAGTAGACCAAGGATATTATAAGGCTGGTGATGGGATTAATATTGGTAGGACAGGTATTATTAGTACAAGGTCGAGGCACTATGTAGGCGAACTTTTTGGTGGTGGTGTGGTGTTTTGGGTTGACCATACAGGACAGCATGGACTTATTGTTTCTATGGGAATGCTGGGTATGAGATACTATTGGACATCACCTCCTAATTTTAATAAATCAATAGGAATAACAGCAGAAAATTTATGGAATGGCGAAAGCAATACTCAAGCCATAACTAATCAAGCAGGAAGTTCAGGTATGTATGCCGCAAGAAGATGTGCGAGTTATAAAAACAAGGATTATGGTACCGGAATTTTTGAAGATTGGTATTTACCGAGTATTACCGAATTAACAACATTGTGGAAAAATTTGTATATTGTTAATAAAGTTTTGGATACCGATAAAAATACAAATACCTACATTGTACCTTTATATACTTATTGGTCTTCAACAGAAGCAAGTGCTACAGATGCCTATACATTTCAATTTAGAACAGGTACTGTACAGAATGTTAGAAAAGGATTATCGGCAGTTACACGTGCTATCAGGAAATTTTAATATTTATTATCACGAGTAGGTTTTAATAATTTGGCTGTCTCAAAATGGCAGCCTTATTTTTTTAGAATAAAATAATTGTTCAATAATAAAATAATTCGTAATATAGCATAGTAGAGATATACTATGATTAGAAAAATTATAATATTGTTGGTTTTGCTATCGGTAAATAGCTTGGCAGTAGAACTGTTACTGTTCAAGCCGCTTACTGCTAATCCTTTCGAAGCGCGTACAGGCTTTTTGTTTCAATCTGCAAATGGTAGTCTTCGCCTTGATATTGGTGCCAGCTATGACTTGCTGAATTTCAAAACAGCCGGAATGAAATCATCTGTCGGTGCAGATTTTTTTACTTATACACGCTTGCGGCACGAAGGAAATTTCAAATTTCCTGTTGAAACTTCCGATTATTTTTTTGGTTTGAATTACGCAATTAAATTCGATTGGAAAAAGCAGTCGTTTATTCGATTTCGCCTGGCGCATATTTCTTCGCATTTGGTTGATGGCTACACGGATAATGTTAATAATTTCATACGTGAACCAATTGTTTTTAGTCGTGAATTTATAGATTTGGTTTTTGCACAATATGTAAATGGGTTCAGATATTATCTCGGATTGAATTATATATTTTCGATAATACCCAAAACGCCGAATAGAGTTGCACCGCAGCTTGGTTTTGATAATGAGATTACGATAAATGATTATTTGTATTTAGTATCAGGTATTGACTTCAAACTAATCGGAATAGACAATGTATGGAGAGGCAATACTGCTGTACAATTCGGATTGAAGTTTGTTACATCAAGTAATTACGGAATATTTGTAGGTGCATATTATTATCAGGGACGCAGTATGCACGGGCAGTTTTTTAATGATTTGGAAAAATATTTCGGGCTTGGATTTCAATTGTTATTTTTATAGAATTAAACAAAACAATTATTAGTGAAATATCGTCTATATTTATCAGACAAATTAACTTGGAAACGGAATTAATAATAATTACTAAATATTATAAGGGAGAGTATATGTCAGCAAGGAGTTTAAACAGAGCCACATTGATAGGTAATATCGGAAAAGACCCCGAGTTAAGAAAAACTCCACAAGGAACGTCGGTTTGTACAATTCGCTTAGCTACAACCGAAATTTTCAAGAACAGAAACGGGGAACGTCAAGAAGCTACTGATTGGCATAGTGTTGTACTTTGGGACAGATTGGCAGAAATAGCCGCCGAACTGCTTCGCAAAAGTGATAAAATTTTCGTTGAAGGAAAAATCAGAACCAGAACTTTCGAGAAAGACGGACAGAGAAAGCATTTCACGGAAATTATTGCAAACAAGATGATTATTCTTGATAGAAAAAATAGAGATGAGGATATTGTTCTTGATGAGATTGTAAAAGAAAATACCGAAACGACGGACAGTACTTCGCTCTTCGGCAATGAGGAAATACTTACATCGGACGATGTGTTTGGAACTTCCGGCACTGATAGTAAAAAAATTGATTTTTAATTAATATTTAGCTAAGGAGTTATTGCAATGGCTATAAGTATGAATAAAGTTATTCTTATCGGAAATGTCGGACAGGACCCCGATGTACGTACTATTCCTTCCGGTGCAAAAGTATGCAAAATTAGTGTTGCTACTTCCGAAAATTATAAAGGAAAAAACGGCGAATGGGTCGAATCTACCGAATGGCACAGAGTTGTACTTTGGGATTATCTGGCAGAAAGAGCCGAAAAATATGTCAAAAGAGGTAGCAAGGTTTGCATTGAAGGTAAGAACAAAACAACAAAATATGAAAAAGACGGCGTTACTCATTATACTACGGAAGTACAAGCACGTGATTTGATTCTGTTAGACCCGAAGAATAGAGACGGTAGTGGTGTGGTTACTGATAGCGGAACATCATATTCCGCAACGAACAACGCACAGGCAGCAGATGATGGTGGTGATGACGATATACCGTTCTAATTTTTATTAGCATATTGAATCAGCTTGGCTTCATTGGGAGCCGAGCTTTTTTATTTATATTATGAAAAATCTAATTCTATTTGATATTGACGGTACTATTCTAAGAATGAAGGGTGGTATATCCAAAACAATTTTTTCTCAATTTATGATTAAAGTATTTGGGAAGGAAATAAATAATGTGGATATCCCAAGCTTTCATGGAATGACTGATTTGCAAATCATCAGAGAGATTGCCGATAATATTAAATTTCCTTTTGCACAAATCGAACATAAACTTGATGATATATGGAGAGATTTGGGGAATAATTTTGCAAGGCACTGTACAAGGGAAAATATTGAATTAATGCCGGGTATTGTAGAATTACTTGATATTTTACAAAAAGACGAAAGCATCTGCTTGGGGTTGCTCACCGGTAATATTCGTGCCAATGCTTATGCCAAACTAAATGCTTACGGACTTTCCCGTTTTTTTCCTGTCGGAGCTTTCGGCGATGATTGCTACGACCGCAACGCATTGCCAAGCATTGCTTTTGAGCGTGCAAACAATTATTACAAAGGAGAAAATTTCGGTTCTAATAATTCGATGCTTATCGGAGATTCTTCCCGCGATATTGAATGCGGAAAAACAAATAATATTACTGTGATTGCAGTTGCAACAGGCTGGTCGTCGCATAATGAACTTGAAGCAGAAAAGCCTGATTATGTTATTGATGATTTCGGTAACCCAGATGAAGTATATAATGTAATAACAAATCATTTTTACGAATATGAAAAAAATAATAATAGCAATTGACGGACCGGCAGGCTCCGGCAAATCGACAACGGCGCGTGAAGTAGCACGCAAATTGGATTATGTATATATTGATACGGGTGCTATGTACCGAGCGGCGGCGCTTGCATTCAAACAGATGGAGCTTGATTTTAATGATGATGATTTTGCAAAGCTTATGAATTCAATTAATATTGAACTTCGGCAGAGTGAAAGCGGACAAAAAACATATTTGAACGGCAAAGACGTTAGCGATGAAATCAGGACGCCGGAAATTACCAAACTTGTCAGTCCGGTCAGTGCCAATCATATTGTTAGAAAAAAACTTGTCGATATGCAAAGGCAATTGGGCAAAGGCGGCGGAATTGTGATGGACGGTAGAGATATTGGAACAGTTGTTTTCCCCCGTGCCGAACTTAAAATCTTTATGATTGCTTCCCCCGAAGCTCGTGCCGCACGCCGCACAAAGGAAATGCTTGCAAAAGGTATTCAGGTCAATGAAGAGCAAATTAAAAATGATTTGATTGCACGTGATAAATATGACAGCACTCGCGAAATCAGCCCATTGAAAATGGCTGATGATGCGATTGAAATTGATACATCTGAACTGACAATAGTAGAACAAACGGAAAAAGTTGTTTTATTGGCAAAGGAACTTATGCGGAACGATAAGTAGTGGTAATATGTTCCTTTGTAGAATAAATCTAAATCATGATATAATATTATTAATGAATTGCAAAAGAAAAAAATGGAAGTAACTATTGACCCGTCTGCGGGGTTTTGTTGGGGTGTGGTTCGTACCGTTGAAATTGCAGAGGAAACTTTGCAGAATGAAGCGGATAAGGAAATATATATTCTCGGGCAGATTATACACAATCCTAAGGAAACTAAACGTCTCGAAGACAAAGGATTGAAAACTATATCACCACCCGAACTTAACAAAATCAATGCAAGAAATGCAAAAGTATTAATCAGGGCGCACGGCGAACCGCCAACTACTTATGAAAAAGCGGCACAATTAGGTGTTGAACTGATTGATGCTACATGCCCTTTGGTAACGGCATTACAGAATAAGGTATCAAAATTCTATCAAGACGGGTGGCAGATTGTTATTTTCGGCAAGAAAGACCATGCGGAGGTTATCGGATTGCGGGGCGTTTGCAATGATGAATGTGTGGTAATTCGTACTGTTGATGAAGTGCAAGATAATGTTGATTTTACAAAGAAAACAGTCCTAATATCACAAACGACAATGGACAAACCGACTTTTTTCGAGATTAAAAAAGAAATAGAAAAAAATATCCTGAAGATGTTTGCACCAACCGAGCTGAAACAGCGTTTCATTGCAAAGGAAACACAATGCCGTGCTGTTTATGGGCGTGAGGACAAATTAATTCGATTTGCCAATGACAATGATTTGCTTATTTTTGTTGCCGGACGAAATTCGTCAAATGGAAAGAGTTTGTACAAAGTGTGCAAAAGAACAAATGACAAATCTTTTTTTATTGAAGATATTGATGAAATTGAAGAATCTTGGTTTGCGAATGTAGATAAAGTCGGCGTTACGGGAGCCACCAGCACGCCTACTTGGTATATGGAAGCGGTAAAAAAGCATATAGAAAATATTTCCGCAAATTGACTAAAATAAGCAAAAAAATAAGTATTTTTGTTTTTAATGCTAATTTTGGTAAATTTGTAATCCTTTTTGGTGCCTTGGCCGAGCGGTTAGGCAGAGGTCTGCAAAACCTCGAAGGTTGGTTCGACTCCGACAGGCACCTCTTTTCATTATTAACAAAGACATACTATGGCAGGAACAACATCAGATTTACGCCCCGGAGCAGTTATCAAATATAACGGCGAGCTATGTATAGTGCTAGAATCCGAGCATCGGACACCCGGTAATTTGAGAGCATTCTATCAGGTAAAAATGCGGGTTCAGCGTACAGGCAAATTGTTAGAGAATAGATTTCGTTCCGGTGAATCAATCGAATTTATTAGAGTGGAACGCAGACCATATCAGTATCTTTATCGCGATGGCAATTCATTATTTTTTATGAATATGGCGGATTATGAACAAATTCCCGTTGATAGTGAGTTAGTTGGTGATTCCGTAAAATTCTTAAAAGAGAATGAGGAAGTACAGCTTGCTATGGTTGACGGCAGTGTGATTGGTGTTGATGTGCCGTCGCATGTCAATTTGCTTATTACACATACCGAGCCGGGGCTTAAAGGCGATACGGCTACAAACGTAATGAAACCGGCAGTAGTAGAGACCGGTGCATCCATTCAGGTTCCATTATTTATTAATGAGAACGATGTAGTCCGCGTGGATTCTCGAACCGGTGCATATATTGAACGTGTTAAAGAATAAATTTTTTGATTTATTCGACTTTTTTCTTACTTTTACATTCCTTTCTTAACATTTGGAGAAGAATATGGATTTAAATTATTTAAAAAAATTATTAAAACTGCTTGACGAAAGTGATTCGACTGAATTAATGATTGAAGAGGAGGGAATCAAGATAAAACTTTCCAAGACAGGGAAAAACGCACAAATTATTCAACAGCTGGCACCGCAAACGCCGGCGACTTCTGTCCCGACTCCTACTCCACCGCCTCCGGTTTCAACACCTCAGGCAGATGCTTCCAAGCAGGAAGCAGTACAGGAAATTCAGGGACATATTATTCATTCGCCTATTGTCGGCACATATTATAAGGCACCTTCGCCGGACTCGCCCGCTTTTGTCGAGGTCGGTGCTAAGGTTACAGAAGGTCAAACCCTCTGTATAGTCGAGGCGATGAAATTGATGAATGAAATCGAATGCGATATTAACGGTATCGTCGAGCAAGTTCTGGTCAAGGACGGCAATCCGGTAGAATTCAATCAACCGTTATTTGTAATCAAACCGGAATAATATCTTATGTTTAAGAAAATATTAATAGCCAACAGGAGTGAAATTGCTCTACGCATAATTCGTGCCTGTAAGGAGCTTGATATAAAAACCGTTGCAGTCTATTCGGAAGCAGATAGAAATTCATTGCATGTCCGTTTTGCTGACGAAGCGGTTTGTATAGGACCGGCAGAAAGCGCTAAGAGTTATTTGCACATTCCGTCCATCATTACTGCGGCGGCTATAACTAATGCAGATGCTATCCACCCGGGATATGGATTTATGGCAGAGAACGAGGAATTTGTTCAGATTTGCAATGATGTAGGTATTGCATTTATTGGTCCCTCCGCCGATGCTATTGCTCGTATGGGCAACAAATCCGTTGCAAAGGAAACAATGCGTAAAGCCGGTGTGCCGGTAGTGCCGGGCAGTGTCGGTGTTGTTGAAACTGTCGAAGATGCTGTAAAAATTTCTGAAGAAATTGGCTATCCCGTTATGATGAAAGCCGTAGCCGGTGGTGGCGGCAAGGGTATGCGTTTTGTAAATAATCGTGAAGAGCTTGAAAAGTATTTTCCTATTATTCGCTCGGAAGCCGAATCATTCTTCAAAAATCCTGATATCTATATAGAAAAATTAGTAATGGGTTCGCGACATATTGAGGTGCAAATTATTGGTGATAAACACGGTAAAGTTGTTCACCTGAATGAGCGTGAATGTTCTATTCAGCGGCGGCATCAGAAATTAATCGAAGAATCACCTTCGCCGATAGTTGATAAGGAACTACGAAAAAAAATGGGCGAAGCCGCTGTTAATGGTGCTAAATCCGTGAACTATTATGGACCCGGCACAATAGAATTTCTTGTTGATGACAAACTAAATTTCTATTTTATGGAAATGAATACGAGAATTCAGGTAGAGCATCCCGTTACCGAAGAAGCCTTGCATATTGATTTGATTAAAGAGCAAATCCGTGTGGCGGCTGGCGAAAAACTTTCTTTAAAACAAAAGCCGCCGGTTTATCATGCTATCGAATGCCGTATTAATGCGGAAGACCCTGAAAAAGATTTCCGTCCCTCACCGGGCAAAATAACAAGTCTTCACTTTCCGGGTGGTCATGGCGTTCGCGTAGATTCGCATATATATCAGGGCTATGAAATACCACCCTATTACGATTCGCTTGTAGCAAAATTAATTACATTTGCACCTACAAGAATCGAAGCCATAAGAAAAATGAGACGCGCTCTCGAAGAGTTTGTGATAGAAGGAATAAAGACTACTATACCTTTCCATATCAAGATGATGGAGAACAAAGATTTTATCGAAGGTAATATAGACACCAAATATTTGGAACGTGTGGACTGGCAAGAAATGTAAATCAATTCGTCATAATAAAAAAATGGCTGAATAATTAGCTAAAAACCGCATCCTTCAGGGTGCGGTTTTTTATTTGGCTGTTCGCTCCCTCGCCCTTT
>CAZOOR010000050.1:0-22034 GCA_964581505.1 uncultured Hyphomicrobiales bacterium | reverse complement strand
ATAAGGCCGATACAATAGAAACAGCAGAAACAGAGTTGGATAATTTAGAAGAAAAATGGGGCAAAAAGTATCCATTAGTAATCAGGTCATGGCGAAATAACTGGTTATGTCTATCGACATATTTTGATTATACACCGGAGATAAGAAAGTTAATCTATACGACCAACACAGTAGAAGGCTTTCACCGCCAGATACGCAAAGTAACGAAAACCAAGGGACCATTTACCAGCGATATGGCACTTCTAAAGATTATTTATTTGGCATATTGTCAAATCAGGAAAAAATGGACAGTACCATTACAAAATTGGGCTTTAACAATTCAACAATTATCTATCAGATTTGGTGATAGAGTTAAAATTGATTTAATTACATAAATAAAAAATCAGTATTATGAATTTTAATGGCTAAATACTGATCAGACAGAGTTTAATTTACACTATCTTTTTTTCAATTAATAAAATTCTTGTGTAACTAATATTTATTGTTCTTGTTAATGTTTTTGTACTCATTAATTTTTTATAAACAAATATGGACAAATTATGAAAAAAGTCTTCGCTTTTATCTTTTTATTTATCTTTTCAAGTGCATTATTTGCGCAGTACCGTAGTCCCGAAAGTATTGTATGGGATAACGCCAATAAGCGATATTATGTTTCCAATGCCGGAGCAGGTTCAATTACTGCACTGGATTGGGGAGGAAATACAACAACTTGGGCAAGCGGATTGACACAACCAAAAGGAATGCAAATTGTCGGGAATATACTTTATGTTGCAGATGTAACGGCAATTAAGTCTTTCAATATCAAAACCGGACAATTGATAAAAAATGAAACTATCTCCGGTGCTTTGTTTTTGAACGATATTTGTAAGGACGACAAAAACAATTTGTATATTACTGATACCCGAAATAACTCTATTTATAAATACGACTCTAAAAAGAATAAGTATTCTCGCTTAGCTGTAAAAGGCAATATCCAAAGCCCTAACGGTATTATGTTTGACGGTAATCGATTAATTATTGTTTCCTTCCGCAACAATTCGCCAATACAGGCAATTAGCTTGTCGGATTTGAAAGTAACGACTTTGCTGACAACGCAAATAAATCTAATGGACGGGATAAGCAAAGACGGTAAGGGTAATATTTACTTTTCCGCTTGGATTTCTCAAAGTCAGGGTGCCGGAAAAGTCTATAAAGTAAAAGACGATTTTACCGGCAGTATCACTACTGTTGTTTCCAATCAAAATGGACCGGCAGACATCTTTTATAATCAATTTAACGATACGCTTGCAATACCGAATATGAATTCTAGTTCTATTGTATTCCGTTCGTTTATTGAGCCGCCGCCGGCACCAAAACCGCTTGCACCGGCAAAGGGAAGCGCTATAAAACCAACGACTAATTTACGTTGGAGCAAGTCAAAGAATGCCGCTACATACACAGTGCAAACAGCTAATAACTCCGGTTTTGCAAATGCCAAACTGAATGAGAATATTTCCGATACAACACTCGAATTAATATTAAAAAAAATTGAATGTGATACTCTTTTCTGGCGTGTCAAAGCAAAAAATACAAAAGGCGAAAGCCCTTGGAGTGAGACTTGGTTTTTAGTGCCACCATCTCCTGTTGCTCCGATTATGATTTCCCCTGCTAATATGGCTACTGATGTCAGACTAACACCAAAATTTATTTGGCACAAGCAGAATCAAAATTTTATTTTTATTATTGATACTGTTGCCGATTTCTCGTCTCCGTATAAAAAGGAATACGAGACTTCCGATACTACATATACATTTGTTGGAAAATTGTTGCCTACGACTAAGCATTATTGGACAGTAAAGGGTACTGTTTGCGATAAAACTGTCGATGGTACGGTATGGAGTTTTACAACAAAGGAAGATAAAGTATTACCGGCAAAACCCGAATTGAATTTACCTCTTGATAAAAGTAAAAATATTAAATTGGACGATATAGAGTTCACTTGGAAATACACAACTCATGCAAGCTCGTTTATTTTCCGCATTGCAACTGATAAGGATTTCAATCATATCGTTAAGCAAGCGAATGTTCTGGCAAAAGAAGGCGAAGATTTAAAATACAAACTGGATAAAAAACTTGTTTGCAACAAAAATTATTTCTGGAAAGTTACTGCACACAATGATGATGGAGATATTGACTCCGATGTGTTTACTTTCAAAACAGTACCATGCACGGGAATTGAGTGGAATAAAATAAACAATGCAAGCATTATTCCAAATCCTGCCTCTTCTACTATGAGAATCGAAATGCCAAACGACTTATCTTCTGATATTAGCATTGATTTTGTTGATTGCTTAGGTACTGAGCATAGAATTGCTTATTCAATTTCGGGAAATTACATTTATGTAAAAGGACTTGAGCAACTGCCGACCGGTTTGTATTTCGTACGAATTAATAGTGCAAATAAGAATTACCTATTTAAAGTAGTCATTGCAAGATAGAAGAATAATTCGCAAATAATTATTAAGAGAGGCGCCTAACTCGGGCGTCTCTTTTTTTTAAATATAATAGTAAATTAGCGTGAATATTTATTTATAAATTAATACCATTAAAAATTTTCAATTTTTGGAACCCTTATGTTCTTCTTATAGATAATAATATTTTTTATTTAAATTTGAAAAACAAGCATTCAATTTGTAATTTTGTAATTGCTTGATTTGCAAAATATTAATATATAATGATTTCAGCTTATCACACATATTTCAACAGATACACAACACTCCGCCGCAATCCGGAATAGTCCTCTCTTTGTCCGGTTTGTCGCTAGAATATAATAGATGCGACATTCAAACAATTGAAACCAAACTATATATTTATTAATTATTAAAATTTGGAGATAAACTATGGCATTCGAAAGAAAACCTTGGGCTGAACCCTACAAAATTAAAGTTGTCGAACCTCTGCACATGACAACAAAAGAATATCGCAGAGAAAAAATGGAAGAAGCGGGCTGGAATACATTCCTGCTCAAATCAGATGACGTTTATATTGATTTGCTGACAGACAGCGGTACAAATGCAATGAGTGATTATCAATGGGCAGGTATGATGCTCGGCGACGAAGCTTATGCTGGTAGTAAGAATTTCTATTATCTCGAAGCAAATGTTCAGAAATTTTACGGTTATAAATATCTGGTCCCTACACATCAGGGACGCGGTGCAGAACACATGCTTTCAAAAGCATTGATTAAAAAAGGTCAATATGTTGCAGGCAATATGTATTTCACAACGACACGCTTGCATCAGGAATTGGCAGGCGGTATTTTCGTTGATGTTATTATTGACGAAGCACACGATTCGCAGGTAGAGCATCCATTTAAGGGAAATATTGACATAAACAAATTTGAAGCATTGATTAATAAAGTCGGTGCCGAGAATGTTGCTTATATCACTGTGGGCGCACCGGTTAATATGGCAGGTGGACAACCTGTTTCAATGGAAAATATGAAAGCACTATCCAAACTTGCTCACGATAACGGTATCAAAGTTGTTCTTGATGCAACCCGCAATATGGAGAATGCTTATTTTATTCAGCAGCGCGAAGAAGGATACAAGGATAAAACGGTTGCGGAAATTCACAAGGAATTCTGCTCGTATTCCGATGCGGCAACAATGAGTGCAAAGAAAGATTTGCTTGTTAATATCGGTGGATTTGTTGCTTGCAATGATTGGGATTTATTCCAAGAATTGAGAAATATGGTTGTCGTTTACGAAGGTTTGCATACTTACGGCGGTCTTGCCGGTCGTGATTTGGAAGCTATGGCACGCGGTATGGAAGAAGCGATTGCAGATGATAATATTTCGGCACGTGTACGTCAGGTCGAATATTTCGGTAATCTTTTAATCGAAGCCGGTATTCCAATCGTCAGACCTATTGGTGGTCATGCCGTTTTCCTTGATGCAAAGAGGTTTTACGACCATATCCCCCAGACGGAGTTTCCGGCACAGAAACTTGCCGGTGATTTATATATTGCTTCCGGTGTTCGTGCTATGGAGCGCGGTATTGTTTCGGCAGGCAGGAATAAGGAAACAGGCGAACATAATATGCCTAAGCTCGAATTGGTCAGATTGACAATTCCGAGACGTGTTTACACTCAATCGCACTTTGACGTAGCGGCATATTCAATTATTGAGTTATACCAAAACCGTCACGAAGCAAAGGGCTTGAAGATGGTTTACGAGCCGCCTTATCTCAGATTCTTCCAAGGTAGATTTGAAGAATTATAAGTATATTTCGTAATGAAGTAATTACCGGGCGGCTTTTTTCAGCCGCCCTTTTTTATTATCTTTGTTATGCTATGAGCGACAAAAGAACATTAATTATGGAAATAGAATATGACGGCACGCGCTATGCCGGCTGGCAACGCCAGACTAATGCACTTGCCGTGCAGGAAGTTGTCGAAAAAGCCCTCAGTGCCGCTTTCAATCGTCCGCTGACTTGCATAGGTGCGGGGCGGACGGACGCAGGTGTTCACGCTCGCGGGCAGGTCGCTCATTCCATACTGCGCGAGAAATCGAATATACCAGACGAAAAAATCGTTGTAGCGATTAACTCCAACCTGCCCGAAGATATTTGCATTAAACAGGCAAATTTAGTGGACTATAAGTTTCATGCTACATCTGATGCGATAGCTCGCGAATATTCCTATTCTATACACACGCGGCGTTCAGTATTTCTGAGGCATTTCTCTAACTACTACAAGTATAACATCAATCTGGACAAACTGGACGAAGTCGCCGGCGTGTTTGTCGGTAAGCACGATTTTACTACATTCTCCAAAAACAATACGGAGACAAAAAGCTACACCTGCAATATCGAATTCTGCTATTGGGAAAAGATTGATGAGACACACAGGATTCTGCACATCAAGGCGAACAGATTCGTTTACGGTATGGTGCGGGCATTGGTCGGCGTTATGGTGGACTATGCACGCGACCGCCGCACACTCGAAGAGATTAAACAAAGCTTTACCGAAGCCGACCGCCGCAAGTCCAGTCCCTTAGTTACACCTGAAGGTCTCGTCTTGGAAAAAGTGTCTTATGAGCAAGATGTGTTTAGGTGAGAAATATGTTGTATTATATCGTGGAAAAAAGTAAATTGCAAATGCAAGTAGGATACATACCATTTAAAGATATATTTTGGTATCTTTACATAAGGGAGATAAAATGAAAGATATTAATCCAAATATTATTGCTACAATTATTGCAGGTACTGTTACCATTATTGGATATTTAATTACAAGATACTTTGAAAAAAAGAAAATAAATGAACAACAAATTCGAGAACAAAAGCTTCCTGCTTACGAAGAATTTATTGATTTTATTTTTAATATTTTGAAACAATCTAAAAACTCAAAACATTTATATATAGAAGAAATAAATGAATCATTCTGGAATATTAATAAAAAATCAATTCTTTGGCTTTCTGACAAAACATTAAAATCTTATGTAAAATGAAGGAAATTGATTATAGAAAGCGCTAATAAGAAGAATAAACCAGATAGCGATAGTATCATTATTATGATATCACTTGAAAATCTGCTCAAAGATATTAGAAATGATATTGGGCATAAAAATAATAATATTAAATCAGGTGATATTCTGAATTTATTCTTAAATGATTGGGAAAAATTCAATAATTAATTATAGAAATTTGGGAATATTATAATTGTATAATTATTAAATATGTGAGACGAAATTTGAAAAGTGGTCATATGATAAAACAAACGGAATTATTTAAAGAAAAAAAACAAGACCACCATAAGGCAGATACATATACTGGTATTTATGCTATGCATAAGTATTGGTCAAAAAAACCATATAATGTAGTTAGAGATTTTATTGAAAAATATTCTAATCAAAATGATGTTGTTATTGATCCTTTTTGTGGCTCTGGAATTTCTGTTATTGAGAGTATAATACTTGGACGCAAAGCAATAGGAATTGATATTAATCCTTCTGCCATTTTTATTACTGAACAAATGATAAGGA
The DNA here is from genome assembly GCA_964581505.1 of uncultured Hyphomicrobiales bacterium. Lineage (GTDB taxonomy): Bacteria > Bacteroidota > Ignavibacteria > Kapaibacteriales > UBA2268 > CAZOOR01. The sequence continues at coordinate 16,008 of CAZOOR010000050.1, read as the reverse complement.
AAATCAATACTAACAAAGTAGCAAATGAATTTGCAAATATTAAAGCAAAAATAAAGCAAAAGATTGATAGTTTATATAAAGTTAAAAGAAATGGCACGATAATTTGTGCTACACATTTTGTTTGGGAAGGAGAAAAATTATCCGAAATATGGTATTCTAATGGGAGTAAAAAGAAAATCGTATTTGAACCAACAGAAGAAGATGAAATAAATGCCCGCGAAATTACACTTAATGATATACCATATTTTTATCCTAAAAATTCTTTTTTTCATAATTCAAGAATTAATACAAAAAAAGTACAAAAAGTTTTTGATTTGTTTACTCCAAGAAATCTTTATGCCCTTTCATTACTTTACAATGAAATTGAAAAAATACAAAATGAAGAAGTTAAAGATTTTTTTAAGTTTGTTTTTACTTCCAGTATGGGACAAAGTAGCAGAATGGTTTTCATTGTAAAACGAAGGGGTAAAAATAATGGTCATACTCTTGAGAAAAAAGAAGTAGGTAGTTGGGTTATTGGATACTGGACACCGAAAGATTTTTTTGAAATAAATGTTTGGAAAAATTATGAAAGTAGATTTAAGAAAATTATTAAGGCAAAAAATGAACAAAATTATTCTAACTATGTCTTAAAGGAAACAAAGAATATTCAAAGTATACTTTCAAAAAACTACAATTTGTCTCTAATAAACAAACCTGCGCAAAATGTATTAGGAGAAATTCCTGACAATTCTATTGATTATATTATTACTGACCCACCTCACGGTGATAGAATACCATATTTAGAACTTGGCATTTTGTGGAATTCTTGGTTACAGAAAGATGTAAATTTCAATGATGAAATAATTATCAGTAATGCAAAAGAAAGAAAGAAAGATATTCAGAACTATAATATGCTTATTAATAAAGTTTATTGTCAAATTTATCGAATATTAAAACCCAATAAATATTTTTCTTTAATGTTTAATAGTCTTGATGATAAAACTTGGATAAATTTAATATCATATCTTACTAAAATAGGTTTTGAACTTTTGTCAGTAGAAACATTAGGATATTCGGCTAATTCTGTTGTTCAAGACAATAGAAAAAAAGGGTTAAAGACTGATTTTATATTAACATTTAAGAAAACATATTGTAATTCTTTGGACAATATTAAAATTCTCACACTTAATAAAGATAAAGATTATCTACTTAAAGAAATCAATAAAATTATTGACGAAAAAGAACATAAAGAAATTTACAGTTTAATTAATGTTATTTTTAAGAATTTTCTACAAAAGAAAGAATTTTTTAAATTATCAGAAGTTATAAAAATTATTAATGAAAAAGGAATATAGAATGGAACAAATTTTTGAAGAATTATATAATTATTACAAGGCTAATAATTTTGAGAAAATTTTTAATAACGGATATGGCATGTATTTTCTAAAACTCCGTTCTCTTTCAAGGGTTAAATTATTAAGACAACTAGCAGAACAAGTAAGTATAAACATTGAAAATGTTCAAGGTCGTCAATTGTTTAAATATATATTTTGCCAAAATATTAATAATGGAATATTAGATGATTTTATAAAAAAAGTTTACGAAGAAGAAAGAACGATAAGAAAGAGTAATGAAGAAAATCTTTATAATCAACTTTATCGTTTGCCTGTCTTGTATTGGGGAGGATTTTATCAAAATGCAGTGGAACAAACAATTGTAAATAATTACATAAAAAAAATTCAGAATTACGAAGAACTTATTGAAAGAATTGAGAATGATATTAATCCAAGGTTAAAAGGTTATATACTAAGTTCTTGGTATAATCATTGGTCTTCTATCTTAATAGAAGATATGTTTAAAGACCACTCGGATATATTGCCAGCAATAGGATTAGTTAGAAAAGTAGATTTCTTCTGGAAAAATTTTCCATTTGATTTAAAAGTAACATATTTCCCTGATGGTTATATGAAAGAAATGAGAAGAGAATTAGGATTGCGACCTGAATTAACAGAACTAAAATCTTTTGCAAGAGCAAATAATATTCCTATTAATAGAGAACTGAAAGATAAAGAACTTTTCACTGATTTACTGACAAAAATAACAGAACAAAATTCCGATGATTCTAGAAATTACATTAAAAAATTTCATAAAACCAGAAAAAAGATAATTCAAAATACTATTGAAAATTCTACTAATCTTATTAAATGGTTTTATGAAAATCAAGGCACTAGACGATTTGATTCGGCAAACAGATTTTTTATCGTATTAATTGATATAAATAATCTTGAAGAAAGTTGGAAACTTAAGAGAAATAGGGATTTATTATTTAATAATATCAACAACTATCTAAACCAAAATAAAAATATAAATTTTGAAGATCTAAAATTAAAATTTTATTGGGAAGGACAAGAATATTATACTTATGCAACTTGTTTATTTATAATTCACGAATAATAAAAACCAGTATAAATTCTTTAATTATTAGGTAGTATCAGAATTAACCATTAATTTCCTCTTCCATACTACCCAACTGCACCAATATTCAAAGTTGTAATAAATCCGCAAAATTGCAATAAATATTTGTTTTGTACGGATATTTTCCGTACATTTGCAAAAGAAAGGTGAGTGAAATGAAAACTATGGATATAAAACAATCAAGATTTGAGTTGAGACTAGCAGAAGAAGACAAATTATTTTTCGAAGAAGCGTCTCAACTTGCCGGATACAATACTCTTTCGAGTTTTGTTGTTTCCGCCGTTCGCGAATATGCAACGAAAATATTCAGAGAAAAAGCGAGGATTCTCGTTACGCAAAAAGAAAAAGAACTTTTCTTTAATGCTATATTTTCCGAAATTGAACCAAACGAGAATTTGAAACGTGCCACCGAAAAATATCTCGAAAATCAACCTGCAAAATGATTTTAGTCAAAGAATTACTACGCAAGCATCACATACGTAATGATTTTGATTGCGGTGTCGAGTTGCTGAATGCATATATTAAACGTCAAGCAAGTCAAGATGTAAAAAGAAAACTTTCCGTATGTTTTGTTTTCCATGAGCAAAATATAGTCAAGGCATATTACACTCTTTCGAGCGGAAGCATCCCACTCGAAGATGTTCCACATAAATACGCAAAGAGATTGCCCAAATCATACACGGCAGTACCCGTTATTTTGCTCGGTAGATTAGCCATTGATAAAACATATAAAGGCAAAGGATGCGGTGAATATTTATTGGTAGATGCCTTGAAAGAAAGCTATGATGTTTCGAGAAAAAAAATCGGAGCAACTGCTGTTATAGTCGAACCGTTAAGCAATGCCGCAGAGCAATTTTATACAAAATACGGTTTCATCAAACTTGAAGAAAGCGGTAAAATGTTTTTACCTATGAATACCATCTCAAGATTGTTTTAACAGCAATAATCATTCTACACCTTTATCTATATCATTTAGAACACATAGAGCAATAGAAATTATTTATGTTTATTTTTGCTAATCGAAAAAAAATTAAGAATAAACTTGATTAATATCTCGTAATAAAATAAGTTTGCATATAGTTATTATTGAAAACTAAAACAGAGTGAAAAATGAATATGAGTAAATTGTATTTTCGATTAGCAGGTATTGCATTAGTCCTGCTCTCGCCTCTATTTGTACTGGCACAAACAGATAATTCCGCTGACAACATCAAGACGGATTTGCAATACCTTTCTTCCGACGAACTTGGCGGACGCCTTGCAGGCACCCGTGAAAATGCTACTGCCGCAGAATATATTATTCGCCGGTTTAAGCAAATCGGGCTATTGCCGCTTGCGGGCAAGTATTCACAGGAGTTTCAGATAAATTATCGAATGCAACCAACTGCTAACAATGCTTTCACAATTACGAAAATTGTAGAGCGTCCCGGCTTGCCACCGGATATGTGGCTCAAGGCAAAAAAGAAATGGACATCAGGAAAAGAATTTATGCCGCTTGCTATCTCGGCAAATGGTAGTGCGGCAGGTGAAGTAGCTTTTGTCGGTTATGGAATATCTGCACCCGAGCATAGCTATGATGACTATCAAAATATAGATGTCAACGGAAAAATTGTAATTGTTATTTCTGATTCTGCCGATGGACAGCCGCTTGACGAAAGTTTTATTAACTACTCTACACTTGCATACAAGGTTCAGAATGCTAAAAAACACGGAGCGGTAGGCGTTGTTTTCGTCAAACGTTTGAGCGATTCTGCAAATACTTTTTATCCTTTCAAAATTGCAAGTGGTTACCAAAATTTCGGCATACCTGCCGTACAGGTTAAGCGAACGGAAATTGCAAAGTATTTCCCAAAAAAGAAAAAAATGTATCCTGTGGAAATGCAACTAATGCAAACAAAACAACCGCAAAGTTTTATTCTGCCACGCGTTACGATTGAGATTTCTACAGAGTTGCAACCCGAAAAGGCAACTGTTTCTAATGTTTTTGCTATGTTAAAAGGGAACGAAAAGCCTGATGAATATATACTTGTAGGTGCACATTTCGACCATATCGGTCATGGTGAAATACAAATAAAACGGCGTAGTCGTTATCCGAAAATATATAATGGCGCTGACGACAATGCTTCCGGCGTTGCGGCAATGCTGGAACTTGCCCGCAGATTCAAAGATAATCCACCTGCTCGCAGTATTATTTTCGTCAGTTTCAATGCCGAAGAAATGGGTTTGCTCGGCTCTGATTATTTCGTCAATAATCCGCCACTGCCACTTGAAAAAATCAAAACTATGTTCAATTTCGATATGGTTGGCAGATTGAAAGATAATATCATTCTTTTTGGCACCGGTACATCAAACACACTAAATTCAATCGTTGATAGAATAGCAGGAGATTCGATAGCAATAACAAAAAATTCCGGCGGATACGGACCAAGCGACCACGCATCATTCATAATGAAAAAAATTCCGGCAATCTTTTTCTTCACAGGTACTCACGATGATTATAATACGGAAAACGACGATTGGAATAGGATTAATTATAGGGGAATGCTGCGTGTAATTGATTTTGCCGAAAGAGTTGTCAGAGATGCCGCAAGCAACAATGAATTTGATTTTATTGCACCTAAAGGACACAGTATGGGGGCGCATAGCAAGGGCAAAATCAAAGTATCATTCGGTTCTATTCCTGATTTTGCAAACAGTGCTGACGGATTTATTATTAAAGGGTGCAGGGGCGGCACTCCTTGCGAGCGTTCGGGTATGCAAGCGGGTGATGTTTTGACTCTATTCAATGGTAAGCCCGTGAATAATATTATGGATTTTACTAATGCACTCAAAGAGGTTTCGCCCGGTGATATGGTGAAGATTGTTTATCTACATAATGGAAAAGAAATAACAAAAGAAATTAAGTTAGATGCTAAATAATGTTTGAACTGATTGAAGATACTTTTGTAGTTACAAATAATGCCGGTGATAAAATTTTTGCGGACATACGCTATCCGGCATCTAAAAACAATTTGCCCCTTGTTATTTTGTTGCACGGATTTCTGGCTTGGAAGGACTGGGGATTCTTTCCTTATGCCGCCGGACGTTTAGCCGCTGCCGGTGCTGTTGTGATTAATATTAGCAATTCTCATTGCGGGGTTCCTGCGGGCGCAGATGATTTTCTTGAACCCGAAAAATTTGCCGACTACACAATCAGCGGGGAAATTACTGATACAATAGCAGTTATTAACGCATTCGGAAATGGCGAAATAATTTCCGACATTGATGATATTTGGTCAGGTGAAATTTATCTTGCGGGGCATTCACGCGGCGGCTCGGTTGCCCTGCTAACAGCGGCGGCAGATAAACGTATATCGAAAGTATCTTCTTGGAGCGGAATTGATAGGTTTGTTCGTTATCCACGCCGCCAGATTGAGCAGTTTCTGCAAATCGGATACTTTGAATTTGAATACACGCGTATGGGTAGAATGTTGCGGATTAACAGAAGATATTTAGATGATTACGAAAACAATAAAGAAAAATACGCTCCGAATAAATGCGTGCTACAATTAGATATTCCTATTCTCTTTGTTCACGGTAAACAAGATATAACTGTTCGATACAAGGAAAGCGAAGGATTATATAAATTGGTAATAAATAAAGAATCGAAATTGCATTTGGTCGAAAACACCGGACACACTTTTGGCATAACACATCCGTTTAAACAAACGACAGAAACATTTGAGGAAGTTTTAAACACAACTATTTCTTTTTTTAATTTATGAAACGTGCAATAATAATAATAGCAATTCTTACATTGACGGCATGCGAGCTGTTTCAAATCGGCACAAAAACGGCAGCCGTTATAGCAATAGACCAAACATCACCTATTGGTACTGTAATGCTATTCAAAATCAAACTAGACAGTAACAAGATTCAAGATGCAGTCGCATTAATGAGAAAAAATTCCGGCGGGCAATATCTTGCGATTGAAAAAGTCGAACTCTTTGAAGAACTTAAACGCCTGAACAGAAATATTGCTAAACGCAAAATAACACGTAACTACACGGACACACTTTCGGCGGACTTTTGCGTAGTCAATATGGAATTCGATTATATACGCAACTATAAATTCAACACACAACTCATCAGCGACAAGTGGTTCATCACGGGATACAAGAAATATTGAGGTGAATAATTTATGTTACCTTTTCCTTTGGTAGATGGGCGGCTGTTTAGAACTCACCTCTCCGTCCTGCCTTCGGCAGTCCACCTCTCCTTGAACAAGGAGAAGAAAAGAAAGGCAAAAGGCATATTACCTAACCACACCTTAAAAGATGCGGTTTGTAGTAAAATTTCTACACTTTTCTATTGATTAGTAATTTTTTACTACGATACAGGGAAAAATATAATAATTATAAAATATAACGTAAATGCTTGTAGTAGCAATGCGTTATGGGATATATGCAGTTCGCCCTATTTCTACATTTTACTACGATTTTCTACACTTTTCTACACTTTCTACATTTCTTCTACATGTACCTATTACTTTTCAAAGAACGTGGAGTGAGCGAACACTCGTTTGCAATATAATGGAATTGAGATGTGGCGACAAGAAAACGGTTTTTAAATTATTTTGAATTAAACAGCCGACCCTCACCCCAGCCCTCTCCAAAAGGCGAGGAAGAAAATAGCCGAGCTATTCAAACCCCAACAGATATTAACAAAATCATTTAATAACTTTATTTGTGTTTGTTCAACTCAATTACATATATATATCTTATTTGCAATACAAGCATAGTAGGATAAACTGATATATGTAAATTATTTGCGAAAAATTTGTTATATTGCGTTTATACGGGTTTTGGGACAGAATTCGCTACGCTCATTCTGTCCCAATGTTCTGGGCAAAGCGATGAGTTCGCTATGCGAACTCTGCCCAACATAAGCTAAACTAAATAATCTGGGATTAATTCGCTTAGCCCAGAACATTGTGGGTAATATAAAAAAGAAAAAATGGTATGAATATAATTGGAACAACAATTAAAGGTTACAAAATCACTGAATTTATTGATAGCGGTGGTTTTGGTTCTGTTTATAAGCAGAGAAAGAAGGAACTGTATACGCAATAAAAATATTTCGTGAAGATTATGTATTGAAAGAATACCGAGAAAAAGGGGATGATAACAGAATTAAAAGAGAAATAGATATAATGAAATCTGTTTCTCATCCAAGTCTTATTAAATATATTGACGATTTTAAAGAAACTATTTCTGGTGTTCCTTCATATTTTCTTGTTATGGAATATGCAGAAGGTGTAAACTTACGGAAGTTTTTATCAGGTAAATCTTTGACAGAAGAAGAGGCTTTAAAAATATTTCTGAAAATATTAGAAGGTATTAATGTTCTTCATTCAATAAGAGGACCAGAAGACGATAAAGGTATAATTCACCGTGATTTGAAACCTGAAAATATTATTGTAAATGGTGAACAAATAAAAACATTAGATTACGGACTTTCTAAAATTATTGACTATACCTCGATTACAAGCACTGGCGAAGTTATGGGTTCGCCTATATATATGTCTCCTGAACAAGTAAAAGATAGTAAACATATTGATAAAAGAAGTGATTTATATACTTTGGGACTGATTTTATATGAAATGCTAACTAATAAGTTACCTTATTCCGCAACTATTATACCTGAACTTTTTCAGAAAATATTATATGAACAACCAATCCCACCAAGAAGATGGAAACCATTAATTAACAACGAAGTTGAAAATATTATTCTAAAACTATTAGAAAAAGAACCCCATAAAAGATATAGTAGCGCAGAAGAATTATTAAATGCAATTATAAATATTAATGGAACAAGAACAATTAAAGAATTTGATACCTCAATAAGAGCATATATCAGATTATATAATGAAAAATCAGCTATTGAGAATTTCTCTAAAAGATATCAAAAAGAAATAAATGTAATTTTCCCTATCAATTATCAAAATTTAAGACAAACAAAAAACATTCTTCCAATGCTGCATAAAGGGAACTTTAACATTATTATTGACCCTGCAACAATTAGACTTGCATATTCAGCACAACAAGATGTAAAAGGATTGCAAGAATTACCATACTTTCCTGATAATTTTTATGTTATATCACCATCATATTTAATAAATAATCAAAAGAAAAAAGAATATGTTAAACAAGTTATTGATGCACAAGCAAATCTTGAACCTAATATTTTTCTAACCCCATTTCATTATGTTTATAACACAAATTTTCCCGCAACTCATAGACGCAATCCTGTTGAAGAATGGTTTGACCTTGATATTAAACTAATTAAAGAAAGCATTGATTACAAAAATTCTATACCTGACTACTCTACTATTCCATTATATGCAGGAATATGTATAAATAGTCAGAGTTTAGTAGATACAACTTTCAAAGAAGACTTTTTGAATATTTTTTCATCATTAACTTGTGACGGATATTTAATATATGTAGATAATATTAGTAATGAAACTAATTCCACTACTTTGTTTCACTACATAACTACTTTAACAACTTTACAAAAATATACCAATAAACCAGTAATCGCTGGTAGAGTAAGTCCCGGTATTGGATTGGGACTAATTTCATCAGGAATAAGTGGTTTTTCAACCGGCACTGCAAGGTTTGAGAGTTTTTATGAAGATTTGTATAAAGAAGCTACGGACGCATACAATATGTATGAGAGATATTATTTTCCTGAATTATTAGGAACAATTGCGATTGAAAGAAGAAAACCAATTAAATTGAAGCAAATTTTTAATACATTAGGTTATTGCAATTGCCATTATTGTTCAGGAAAGACATATATTGACATTATTAAATCACCAAATAATAAATTACACTTTTTAGAAAATTTACACAAAGAAGTGGATTATTTAAAAACAATACAAGAAAATGAAAGAATAACTTATTTTATTGATAGAATTGATGAAGCAATAGCAAATTATGGAAAACTAAAAAGTGTTTTTAAATCTTCTGATTATATACATTTACAAAACTGGAAAAAAGTTTTTAAAGCATTAAATAAATAGGATTATGGCAATGTTTAGATATGAAAAAGATATGATACCTGTAATAAAAGAATTCTTTAAAGAAAGATTTAGGCAATCTTTGTCCGTTGAAGAATTAAATACAGGCATAGGCATTGCAGATATTGTATTCTCAAAACAGATAAATAAGAGGGAATATTACTTTAATAATTTTGAATTACTATATCATACTTTAACCCTATTAAATAGAAAAAATAAAAAAATATCTGAACATGATTTTATTACAAGATTTTCTAAAAAACAAATCCATTGCATCATTGATAAATTTATTTCAATGGAATTAATTGAGGAAAATGATTCAGAATATTTTTATGTTAAAAACAAATTAAAACCTACTATTTCAGAATTTTATGCAATTGAAGCAAAATTAAAAGACTGGAAAAGTGGATTTTATCAAGCAATGAGATACAAAAATTTTGCACAAAAATCTTTTTTAGCGCTATCATCTGATTTTATTCATAGAGTTGATAAAGATTTATTAACTGAAAATAATATAGGACTAATATCTGTTTCACAAGAAAAAACAAAAATTATAATAAATCCCAGAAAAGAAATACCTAACGACAAGGTCGCCTTTTATTATTTAGGCGAAATGTTTACAAAAAATATATTTTTCAACCAAAAGAGAAAAGAATACAACCCACAACAATGGCTATAAGCAATGCGGGAGTATATGATAAAAATATAAATAATGAATATAAACAAACGGCATTGTAAACTGAAAATAAAAGCAATAAAACCCGCACTGCACCATATTTATATCATTATCTCAAATAGTGTGCAAAAAAATCATCAACAAAATAGATTATCCGCATTCTTCAGGGTGCGGTTTCTCTATTCCTGATGTCGTCTCTCTTACTCTTTGATAAAGAAATTGCAAATGCTCCGAGCGAGCATTTTTTTTTATCCACATTTTTAATTACGACTATTATATAACGAGAACTTTTAGTAAATTTGCAATGACAGGGGGGAATAAACGATTGACAAATTGGAATGCAACGAAATGTAATCTCGAAAATACTATTAACATTGCTTGTATTCGGCATAGTTTTATGGCTGGGGGGAGCCATCGTGCGGCTAAGTACTGCCTACGATATTTATATGCCCTTCACTCAATTGGAACTGAAAACCGAGTATAATGATGCTATGCGTATGCAAACCGTAAAATTATTTACTTATGGTTCGTTATATACAGGGACGGGCTTTGTTGCGGCATTTGTAGGTTTCCTTGCTCTTGCTTTCTATTGGCGGAGCGAACTGAAAAAACACGGCTGGATGTTCATTGCTTTGGTTTTATTTCTCTTGGCTGTACCTTGGGGTTTCTATGAATTAGTATTGGATATTCGCCTGTCCTATCTAATAAAAGCCGGTGCCGCAAACTTTGATGATATATTAATCAAAGAATTATTTGTCAGACGATTTAGCACACTGACAGCTTGGGCTTCAATTTCATATATGAGTGCTGTTGCAAGCATTTTAATTCTCATTTGGAAACCATTGAATAATATTAAGAAAATTAATCAGGAGCATAACGATGAAACTTAATGATTTATACGAAGAATTAATTGAACTCTCCAAAAATCTCGGTATCACTATCCGTAAGGAAAAAGGTAACTTCCGTAGCGGGTATTGTGTTGTAAATGAAAAGGAAGTCTTTATACTCAATAAAAGTACACCGATTGAGTCTTTAACTTCTATTCTTGCTCGTGAACTGGCACCGCTTACAGAAGATGTTCACATCAAACCGGCGGTTCGTGAGTTTATCGAAAAAGAAATGAAGGCGTATGCCGATAAAAATTCATTTAATTTAAAAATTGATTATTGAGGTAATATGAAAACCATACTGAAATTAGATAGAAATATGAGAATTTTAGCCACTAATGACTTAGGGCTGGAAACTGTTTTTGATACTCATCCTTCCGTTGGTGGCGAAGATACCGCCGCTACTCCGATGGAGATTATGCTTCAAGCTATGGGTGCTTGTACTTTTATGGATGTTATTTCTATACTCAGAAAAAAAAGAAAAGATATAAAAGACCTGCATATTAGCATTGATGGTGTTCGCGGTGATACACATCCCAAGATGTACACAAAAGTTCATATGGTTTATGAACTTTTTAGTCCCGATGCCGAACTAAAAGATTTGGAGCGCTCGGTCGAACTCTCGCAAACCAAGTATTGCGGTGCTTCTGCTATGTTCAAAGCCGCAGGGTGCGAAGTTACTTACGAGTGTAAAGTTACTAAATAGTGTTTCTAATGTTGACTAGTTAGTTAATTGCAGGGTTGTGTCTTTGGATACAGCCCTGATGTTTTTCTTTCTCTTATGAGTTATTATGTTCGTTTCATTTATATATTTAAATATGGGATATTATAATGCTTGATGTTTCGATTTTGTCTATCGGCGATGAACTTTGCATTGGACAGATTATCAATTCTAATGCCGCATGGATTGCCGAACAAATAACCGCTCTTGGTGCTAATGTTGTAAAACATTGTGCGGTCGGGGACGATGAATTTGCTATTAAACGGGAATTGAAAAACTTATCCGATACAAGTGAATTTATTGTGATTACCGGTGGTTTAGGACCTACCCATGATGATATTACAAAGCCTGTTTTGCTTGATTATTTCGATGATACTTTGATACTTGACAAGAGTGTCGAAGGGAATATTCTGGCTCTACTCGAAAAGCGTGGTTTGAAGCCTACGGAATTAATTATGCAAATGGCAATGCTACCGAAGTCTTGCAAATCGCTACATAATGCTGTCGGAACAGCACCCGGTATGCTGTTTGAACGAAACGGTAAATATTTTGTTTCTATGCCCGGTGTCCCGAATGAGATGAAATATATTATGAATAATTCTGTATTGCCACTGATTGAAAGCATTATTAAGCGGAATAATGAAGATGTTCTTCTTTTCAAAACATTGCAAACAAGCGCTGTACCGGAATCTCTGCTTGCAGAAAAAATCGGTGATGTTAGTTCTTTCCTTGACCAAACCGGTAGTCTGGCATTTTTACCCTCATATCAGGGCGTAAGATTGCGTATAGGTGTTGAAGCAAATAATTTCGAGCAAGCACAAAATAAAATTGAGAAAATTGAAAGCTATATTCGCCATAGAGTTAATGAGCATATTGTCGCAGATAGCGATATTCCTTTGTCATCTGTAATAGGTGAATTATTAATGGCTAATAACAAAACTGTTGCTGTCGCCGAATCCTGTACGGGCGGATTGCTCGGGGCTGAATTTACAAATATTCCCGGCAGTTCAAAATATTTCCTTGGCGGTGTAATTGCTTATAGTAATGACATTAAGGAGAGTATTCTTAATGTTAATCATCAAACATTAATGGAGTATGGAGCGGTCAGCCGCGAAACTGCCGAAGAGATGGCTACGAATGTTCGGAATCTTCTCGGGAGTGATTACGGAATTAGTATTACAGGTATTGCCGGACCGGGCGGCGGTAGTCCCGAAAAACCTGTTGGAACTGTGTGGATTGGCGTTTCATCTGTTGCTCTAACTGTTGCCCATAGATTTACTTTCGGTACTGCTCGGGATATTAACAGACAGCGTACAGTTGGCGGCGCTCTTAATCTTTTGTATCAAAGAATTAAATCGGAAATAAAATGATAATTTTAGCAATCGAATCATCTTGCGACGAAACTTCCGTTGCAATTGTTGAAGACGGAAAGATACTTTCCAATATCATTTCATCTCAGTATTTCCATAGCAAATACGGTGGGGTTGTACCTGAACTTGCATCACGCGCTCATATTAAGTCCATATCCGGTTTGACACATCAAGCCTTAGCAGAAGCAAATAAATCTATGAATGATATTGATGCTTTGGCTGTAACAAAAGAACCGGGATTAATTGGTTCTCTTATTGTCGGTTCTAATTTTGCAAAGGGACTTGCTCTTAGGTATAATATTTCGCTTGTTCCTGTTAATCATATTGAGGGACATCTGTTTTCAGGAAATATTAATGAAGAAAATGAATTTCCCTTTATTTCGCTGGTAGTCAGTGGCGGGCATACGGCTTTGTTCTATGTCAAATCGTATAGTGATTATGAAATTATGGGACTGACCAAAGATGATGCCGCCGGCGAAGCATTTGATAAAATTGCCAAACTGTTGGGCTTGCCCTATCCGGGTGGTCCTGAAATTGACAAACTGGCTAAAAAAGGAAATCCAAAGGCTTTCGACTTTCCCCGTTCTATGCTTCATAGTGGGGATTTCGATTTTAGTTTTAGTGGACTTAAAACATCTGTTCGATATTTCATTCAAAAGAATTATCCTGATGGAGTACCTGCTAATTTGCTCCCCGATATGTGCGCTTCCGTACAATCTGCTATTGTTGATGTGCTTGTGCATAAGGCTGTTGCGGCGGCACGCAAAATGAATGTCGGAACAATTGTTATTGCCGGTGGGGTTTCCGCTAATTCCGAGCTAAGAGCAAAATTAAAAGAACGTGCCGCTAAGTTTGCTATCAAGAGTGTTGCCCCCGAAATGGCTTATTGTATGGATAATGCCGCAATGATTGGCTTCCTTGCCGCCCAAAAATTGAACGAAAAGAATAAAAATGATTTTTTTACTCTTGATTTTACAGTAAGTGCCAGAGCATTAAGAGCAAAAAGAAAATAATATAAGTAGGGCAATAATTATCAAGCGACAACGATTGTCTTGATATTCATAAATTCGCTTATGCCTTCCTTTGCTAATTCTCGTCCGTAGCCGGAATTCTTTATTCCGCCGAAAGGCAAGCGTGGGTCGGATTTTACAAACTGATTGACAAAACAGCTGCCGGCATCAAGTTCGTTTTTTGCAATATATTCGCCTTTCTCAATATCCGCTGTGAAGATAGCGGCGCCCAATCCGAAACCTGTTGCATTAGCAAGTTGCACTGCCTCCTTTTCGCTATCGAATGATGTGATTGAAGCCACAGGACCAAATATTTCTTCGTGGAAGGAAGGCGAATCAATCGTTACATTAGTAAGTACAGTCGGGGGATAATAGAAGCCATTTCCGTGCGGCAAAGTTCCACCAAGTAATAGTTTTGCTCCGTTCTTTATGGAAAGTTGCGTCTGAGTATGTACCATCATTTGTAAATCTTTTCGAGCGAGTGGTCCCATGTTGGTCGAAGGATTTATTGGCTCAGCAGGTATATACTTCTTTGCACGTCCGATAAAAAGAGAAATGAAATCATCGGCAATTTCCCGAGCAACAATAAAGCGTTTTGCCGCAATACAGGTTTGACCTGTATTATTCATACGCGACACAACGCAACTCTCTACTGCTTTTTCCAAATCGGCATCTGCAAGAATAATATAGGGGTCGCTTCCGCCAAGTTCCAAGACGCTTTTTTTTATATTCTTCCCGGCTATTTCCGCAACGGAAGCACCTGCCGCCGAACTTCCCGTTAGGGTAACACCGGCTATTTTAGGATTAGTAATGATTGCTCTACTCATCTCCGGCACAGAACGTTGGCTTAAAAGAATATTTGCAAACAGCCCCTCGGGCAATCCGGCACGAATAAAAATATCAGCAATTTTCTGCGAACAGAGGGGAACATTAGGTGCGTGCTTTAAGAGTATGGCATTACCCGCCATTAAATTCGGTGCGGCAAAACGCAGCACTTGCCAGAATGGAAAATTCCAAGGCATAACTGCATATATCACGCCGAGTGGGTTATAGTTAATGTAGCTTTTGGCATTATCTGTTTGTATGTACTTTGCTTCTAACATTGCTTCGGCATTCTCTGCATAATGCCGACAAACCCAAGCAGATTTTTCAACTTCTGTAATACCCTGTGTAACAGGTTTACCCATTTCGAGAGCCATTAATTCAGCCGCTTCTTGCTTTTCATTTTCTAATATTTGTGCAACACTGCTTATGATTTTTGCACGCTCGGCGAAAGGAGTATTTTTCCAATCATTGAACGCATTGTTTGCTTGTTCGATTGCCTTATTAATATGAGCAATATCACTTTCGTGATAATGTGCGATAATTTCACCGGTTGCGGGATTGATTGTTTTGTATTCCATTTCTCAACTTCATTGATTAATCTCAACACAAAATTAGGCTATATCTTGCATTTTCCCAAATACAAGTACTATATGATGAAAAGCAAGTGAATTTACTTATGGTTCATTTATTATCAAATCAATAGTCCCGAATTTCAACTCAGTGCGAAGAGCATCTATTGCCAACGTATCACTCCGTCCTCTCGAACTTAGCGGGGGGGGGATTTGCGCCCGTGTAGTCCAATTCCCATTTTGCACAATATTCTGGGCTAAGCGAATTCTGTCCCAACGGTAAGTATATGGTTAGTGGCGGTGTTTTATTGCACTTCATTTCCAAATCGTTATGTCGTTTATTATTACTCATTACTTTTTATTTTACCACTTTTGCCCGCATTACGTATAGCCTTTGTTAGCATTTGTTTTAATTCTTTTGATGTCGGTA
>CAZOOR010000049.1:0-22438 GCA_964581505.1 uncultured Hyphomicrobiales bacterium | reverse complement strand
CTATATTATATAGACACATTAAGCCCGAAAACGTCACAGAAAAAATGAAAATATTATTGTTTGGAACTCACCACCAAAGAAATGCAAAAGGCAATTATGTGGCTGTTTTTTCCTCTCCTTAATCTAAGGAGAGGTGGCAAAGCGTAGCTTTGACGGAGAGGTGAGTCGGCTGTTTCATATTCTTTAACCCACCCCCATACCCCCTCCCGAGAGGGGACTTAATCAGCCGAACACCCCGCCGCTTCGCGGCACCCCTCTGCGAGATGGGAATTGAAAGGCAATTAATTTCTTTTTTACATTACTGTCATTCCTGCGACAGCGAAGCAGCGACGAAGTCTAATCTGGAATCTCATTAAGCAATTTGCTCTGCAAGCATTAAACCAAATGGTTATTAATTGCGTATTTGGTTATTTCGGCATTATTCTTCATATTCATCTTTTCTAAAATACGAATTCTGTATGTGCTTATAGTATTGACACTCAAACTTAGTTCTTCTGCAATCTCCTTGACAGTCTTGCCGGAGGCAATCATAAGCATAACTTGGAACTCCCTGTCCGAAAGGCTTTCATGGTCGGCATGCCCTCCCTTACCATCAATATTGTTTGCAAGAATTTCGGCTAAATCGGGTGAGATATATTTCCTTCCTTCGGAAACTTTGCGGATTGCTTTAATCAATTCCTCGGGTTCGCATTCCTTATTGATGTATCCTGCCGCACCGGATTTTAGAACTCTGAGTGCATACTGCTCTTCGGGATATACGGTAAAAATCAGGACGGGCAAATCCGGCGCTTGCACTTTTAAATCTTTCAGTGTATCTAGTCCGTCCTTACCGGGCATTGAAATATCAAGAAGAATAACATCATAATGATTGTCGCTTAATTTTTCAAGCAGTTCGTTTCCTGATGATGCCTCATCCGATACATACAGGTCCGGAGCTTCTTCAATTATTTGTTTAAGTCCTTTTCGGACTACTGCGTGGTCATCAACAATAATAATTCTAATCATTTTTTATCTCCCATTAATTCTTCTTAAACGGTACATTTAACATAACGGTTGTGCCAACACCGATAACGCTATTAATAGAAAGAGTACCATCAATAGCATTGGCTCGTTCAGTCATACCAAGCAGACCGAGGGATTGGGTCTTCTTTGTTTTTTCATATTTAAAGCCTTTGCCGTTATCCCTGACTTTCAATATAATATCATTATGATTCTTTTCCAAAACAACATCTACGCGAGTGGCTTTTGCATGCTTAGCAATATTTGTAAGAATCTCTTGGAAAATCCTGAAAATCGCTGTCGAAGTTTTCTCGTCAATATTAATTGCTTCCTTATCCAATTGAATTTTACATCGCACGGCAGAACGTTTTTGAAATTCAGATGCTTGCCATTCCAACGCTGCCTCGAGTCCGAAATGGTCAAGTACGGAAGGACGCAAATCCGAAGAAATAGTTCTAACCTTACGAATCGTCGATTCGATAAGTTCGTTCATTTTTCGGACTTTCTCAATCATCACATCGTGGCGAAGGAACTTTTTCTTCAATATCCAAGCAAGTTCAAGTTTTATCGCCGTCAGTGCATGCCCGAGTTCATCGTGAATTTCCAAAGCAAGACGCTTCTTTTCTTCTTCCCGTGCTGTTTCGAGATACATTGCAAGATTTCGGAATTTCTCGCGGGAGTGTTTTAGTTCTTCTTCAACTTCTTTTCTCTGTGTTACATTATACAGAAAGCCTTGTATTTGCGTAATATTACCGAACTCATCAGCAATATTCTGAAAATAAAAATGCACCCATTTTATTGATTTATCTTTTGCTACAATCCTAAGTTCAAGTTCTTTTTCCGTTTTAATATGAACTTTAATCTTCTTGATATAGTCATCAATCAAAATTTTGTCTTCGTTGTATATCAAATCTTGGAATTTGACCTTTTCGGTTATTAATTCATCTTCGCTGTAACCGAGTAATTGTCGGACACTACCTTTTAATTGAATGGCGTTAAATCCACGGTCGAACTTAAAAGTAATACCCTCGAAATTTTTGATAATATTGCTATAGCGCTCTTCCAATTCCTTGAATTCGGATTTGATATATTTTTCATAAGTTGTATTTTCAATCAGGCATATATATTCGGTAATTTCACCTATATTATTCAGAACAGGTGAAATAGATAATCTAATATCTCTGTTCTGTCCTTCCTTTGTTTTACGTACTAATTCCAACTTTTCGGAACTCTTGTCTTCCAGATATTCCGATATTGCTTCGTGGCTAAGTATTGGATTGGGCATACCGACAAGTTCGTCCTCCTCCCAGTGAAAAGTATTGGCTAAGAATTTATTCCAATGTATTACTTTGCCCTCATCATCAATAACCATAATACCAAAATTATTATTGAAACGAGGATTAACAAGAAAGTCATCGGTTTTAATAATATTCTTTGGATTTAGTCTAATTTTCCAGACAATACCACCGATTTTTGCTTCGTTGATTTTAACCGGTGAAATTTGCAGATTGACATTTTTTTCTTGAAAATCACGTTCAAGAATAAATGAATATGTTTGTTCATCAACACCGGAAACAATAAGCGAAAGAATTTTTTGCGTTCCTATATCATTAATTTCCGGCAACAAATCGGTGATTAATTCTTTGGATAGGCTATGCCCGTTCCTACCGATTACTTTTGAAAAAGCTTTATTATGAAAAACAACTTTTAGATTATTGCCCGTGATACAAATAGGAATATGCAGACTTTCGAAAATTACATCATAACGGGATTTGATAAATACATCTATTTCGTTTTCCTCAATTTCGGGTAATTTTTCTTCGAGGAGTTTTTCGCGATGTTTTTCAATATTTTCAATTTCTTGCGAAAAAGATATTGCACCGATTATTTTATGATTATGATTATATAAAGGAATTGATATTCCCTCCCAAAAGCTGGTGCCGCTTAATACAGAAGCATAATTCAAATGCTTTACGCTTGTTTGGATTATACCGCTTTTCATTGCTTTCTGCAAATAACAATCGGGACAAGGAGAGTCGTAATCGGCAAATTTCATATAGCATTTTTGCCCAATTGCATTGGGATATTTTAATGCTGTTTCGTTGCTTATCCAAGTAATTTGATAATTCTTATCAATTGCATAAGCAATACCACGAGCATATTTTAGCGATTGCTTGATAGTCTCCGAAGTCCCGTTATCATCAATACCAGCCTTTAATGCTTTGACTTCGGAACTAAACAATGCTTTTAAATATTTGCCAATTTTACTCAAAACCAATCACCAATATAATTCCCGAATATTCCAATATATTAAATAACTACTCATTTATTTAAGACATAGCAAAGATAAGAAAAATTTGATAATTAATTAAGCATTTACTTGCTTTCTCAATAAACATTGCAATTACTCGCATTTTTCCGAATTGAATCAATACTAAATATAATTAATGAAAAACGACTACCTGTCAAGTAGCCGTGTATTCATTTTCGGTATTGTAAGTTATACTTACATATTAACCCCGAGTGAAAAATTAAAGAATTGTTTCGTTGGTTCACCGGCGGCTTTCCCAAGTAAATTAGGCATTGCATAACTGAATTCAAAGAATGGATGTGCCATAACAAGATTAAACTCCACGCCGACACCGGTCTGAAAACCCATACGTCCGGTTGCATCGGATAGGTCAAAGTTTGGAGCAGGTAAGCCTAGATATTCTCCATGAGTAGTAAAGTAATTGTAATTAATTTGTCCGATGACATAGAATTTAATTGCACTACTGATAATATAATATTGAGCCCCGATACCAATAGGGATAATGTCTTGTCTTGCTTTAATTTTGTATGTTGTGTCCGTATCGGCATACTTTACTTCGATTTGGGCATTGGAAAATCTGTACCACCCCATTCCGAAGAATGCGTAAAAGCCGGGTTTAACGGATAGTCGCATACGTGTACCGAGATGCCACCCTATACTAATTGCTTTGCCTGCAAAATCCCAAGGGCTATTATTATCTTCATAAACCAAGCTCATTTGCTTATTCGGTGTTGATATGCCGGCAAAAACGCTCATATCAATCTGTGCCGAGGAAAGAGATGTGAAGGCAACAAAGACTAATGAGATTAATAATATATTTTTCTTCATAGTTTACTCATACCTTAAATAGTTATTAAATGATAGTAACAGCAATAATCTTGCCTATTTATTTCAAATTATAATTATTGAACGAATACAATAATTAACAATTTTGATATTCTTATAATCAGACAATTGAATATAAATATTTATTGTGATAAAATTATGAAAAAGTTTGCACTTCTACTTATTTTAGTACTTTCTACTACTATTCTTTACGGGTATCATCAAATAAAAATTGAGACTCGTTTGGCAAATCCTAATTTAAAATTTCTAAATGCGGATTTATATTCAAAAGATACAAATCTGCCAAAACCTGTAATACTAATACAAACACCGTATAATAAAAATCTTTATCATCGTTGGGAATCGAAAGGTGCAAATCACCCTTTGTTTTTTGATACTTACAGCTACAACTTTGTGATTATGGATTGGCGTGGTTCGTTCTCCAATAAAATGTATGATACGGCTAATTATAATCGTGGATTGGACGGATATGATGCGGTTGAATGGATAGCAAAGCAAAAATGGTGCAATGGTAAAGTGGGAACTTGGGGCGGTTCCGCTTTGGGGTTAGTCCAGTTCCAGACTGCCGCCGAAAACCCGCCGCATCTCGTATGTGCCGCTCCGTTTATTATAGATTATAAAACAAAATATGAAACTTTCTTTTGCGGCGGCGATTATAGGAAGGAATACGTACAGACAATAGTTGCTTTGGGATTTGTACCCAATGAAGAGAATATACTTTCCCATCCTGCGAAAGACGCTTTTTGGTTAGCTTTGGAAAAAAGCAACGATTACCCCGAAAAGTTTAATGTGCCTATGCTTATTGCTACCGGTTGGTTCGACCATTTTCCCGGTGATGTTATACGTGCTTTCGAGGATATTCAAAAGCGAAGTAACAAGAAAGTAAGAGCGCAACACAAATTATTAATTGGTCCCTGGTTACATAGGCAAATAGGCAAAGTGAAGCAAGGGATTTGGAAATTCACTGAGGCTGAAAATGAGCAGGACAAATTGGTCAAGTATTTTTTCGATTACTACCTTACAAATGCTAAGAACGGATACCCACTAAAACCTAATGTAACATACTTCGAAATGGGAAGCAATCAATGGTTGTATGGAAAGAATTGGTCTGATTTGCAGCGTAGATATGATACATTATATCTCAATGCCAAACGTAAATTACTCCACACTCCCCCACCACCCATAATGGGACCGAATGATTTCCCACCGGATACAATTATTTTTAACCCCCAAGAACCATCGCCTACATTCGGAGGCGCCCGTTTTAATCCTTTTGATTTTACACTTAAAAAGGGACCACAAGACATTTCGCAGATTGTTGAAAATCGAAGTGATGTAATTGTTTATACAAGTGATTATCAAAAAGACGGTATTGCGATTAACGGTTCCGTAAAAGTACAACTCTACGTTAGTTCAAACAGAAAGGATACGGACTTTGGCGTTAGGCTGACCGAACTGATGAATGACGGTAGTTCCGTTCTGCTTACTCAGAGTATTAAACGTATGCGTTTTCGCGAATCATTGGAACAAGAAAAATTAATGGAAAAGGATAAGATATATCTTATTGAAATTATCTTGGAGCCGCTAAGTATTCAATTACACAAGGAGAGCCGTTTACGTATTGTCATATCTTCATCTAACTATCCTATGTTTGATGTAAATCTTAACAATGGAGGCAAACTATACACACAGGGCGAAAGCTTGATTGCTACTAATTTTGTTTATCGAAGGAATAAAATGGCGTCTCGGGTTATCGTACCGCATCTTGACAAACCTACTAATATTGAGGAATTTGTTAGCAATAACAAAAGCGTAGAAGTATATCCCAATCCGGCAAGTGATTTTATTTATTTCAATACGAAAACAGATAATACTAATTATGAAATATTTAATTCTGTTGGCAATAGCCTTATGAAAGGTATAATGTCCACAAGCATTGATATTTCGCAATTACCGACCGGCGTATATTTTGCCAAACTAACAAGCGGATACGAGCATAAGCCGTTCATTGTGTCATTTTGTATTTCGAGATAATTTGGCACCGTTTTTCTCAATAATATTACCGACTTATAACCGTGCGGCTTTGCTACCCAATGCTATTCGTTCTGTTATCGGACAGACCTTTTCTACTTGGGAGTTGCTGATTGTTGATGACGGAAGTATTGTTCATACGGAAGATATACTTTCAAAATTTACCCAAGACGACAAAAGAATATTTAAATATACACTTAGCCATCGCGGACATATCCGTGCTAAAAACTATGCAATTGATTTAGCCAATGGACGATATATTACATTTCTTGATTCGGACGACACATACAAACCTGAGCATTTGGAGATTTATTATAGCTATTTGAAAAATGAAGATATTGATTTGCTATATAGCACTCCCGAAATTATCGGGAATGAGTACGTCCCGGATATTAATAATCCGAGTGAGATGGTTCATATTTCACAATGTAAGGTTGGGGGTACTTTTGCCGTAAAAAGTAAAATCATAAAAAAGGCAAAAGGCTTTCCACTCGTCAATTATGGTGAAGACACTCTCTTCTTTACAAATTTGAAAAATATGAACACCAACATCGTTAAATCTGATTTCAGTTCCTATATTTATAATAGGACACAAAACGATTCAATTACAAAGAAAATAATTTGAATTATGACAACAAAAAATAAAAAAAGCATATTAAGAAAATCAATTAGAGAATTAAAAAAATTATTTCCCGATGCAAGAATACAATTGCAGTCTGATACACCTTTTCAATTACTTGTAGCAACAATGCTTTCCGCACAATGTACGGACGAAAGAGTGAATAAGGTAACTGCCAAAATGTTTGCCAAGTACAAAACACCGGAAGATTATGCTAAAATGCCGCTTTCTAAACTTGAAAAACTTGTGTATTCAACAGGCTATTACAAAGCCAAATCCAAACATATTAAAGAAATGAGCCAAATGTTGATTGGTAACTTTGGTGGCGAAGTACCGGGTACTATGGAGGAACTAATTACCCTATCGGGTGTGGGACGTAAAACGGCAAATGTAATTCTGGGACATATCTTTGATACACCAGCTATTGTAGTAGATACTCACGTAACAAGAATAATGAATAGGTTGGGTATATGTACATCAAAGAATGCAGAAAAAATTGAACGCGAACTTATGACTCTGCTTAATAAAAAAGATTGGGTGCTATTTACGCATTTACTAATCAACTTCGGTAGAGCATATTGTATTGCTCGTTCTCCGAAATGTGCGGACTGTCCGCTTAAAGATGTTTGTACAAAATATATTTGTTTAATCAACTTACCGAAATGCGAGAACTGCCCGCTAATAGATGATTGCACTTATTATGAAGAGATTCAAAAGAATAATTGACCTGTGAGATAGATTGATGTTTTGGGATAATACCAATATTCCGCTTTCTTGCTACCATAAGCAAGCATTGCACCTGCATTGATGGAAAGATTATCAAGAGCATTCCACATAAGAAATGGTGAGATATAGCCGCTTCCATCATTGATATTTTGCATTAAATTTAACGAAAGAATCAGTAATGGGTGTAATTCAATATTCACCCTTGATGCCAGATAAATGCTTCCTAAATTCATTATCTCGCCCGAGAGCATTTTGGTAAAATCATACATCTCCGTATTTGTAGTACCTTCGCCGTTATATTGGAATTCGAGCAGAGCATATACTTTTGAACTAAATTGATAGTCCGCACCGATAATCAATCGTAAATACGAAGAATCCGGTTTATCTCTGTTCCTAACATATATACCCTCGGCACGCACACCGGCATCTGAAATATTGCCCGAGAGGTCAAAACCGAAATTAGGCTGTTTGTCAAAATAACCCAGAATAAGTGAAATATCAAAAGGAGAAAAATTTGTTCTAAATCTCACTCCGTAGTTATAATCTTTGATTAGATTTCGGAAATTAACAACAAACTCCGCATCAGTGAATAAGCCGAAAAAATATTTGAACGATAAAGCATCTGCACCAGTTTTTTCAATTTTAGTAAAATCAGCAGGATTCATCGGGTGGAAACGGTCTGTCGGTTGCCAAATCCTTCCGACCCCCCAATTGATACGTTGGCGCCCGAGAGTTAGTTCAAAATTGTCAAAGGTCTGTTTGAAAAAGAAGCGGTCTATGTATTCACTCATTTGGAAATCCCCTTCTTCATAAATATTCCATTCGGCATCATAAATTTGACGCGAGTAAATTGATTCTGCGGCTCCTAATAAATTTGGAAAATGAGAAATATCAATATGTGTTTCTGCCGCAACTTCGATACGTGCATCTTCCCACAAATTATATACAGGACGCAAACGAATTTTTGAAAATAGTGAGTATTGATTTTTCTTAATTGTGTTGGAAGGAATATAGAAATCTATTGCACTACTCAATTTCTGATATGTCGGGATTGTAAAGATATAACCGCTAAAATCAAAATTATATTCTGAAAACAGATTTAAAGTAGTGACAAATAATATGATGCAATATTTAAGCCCTTTGCTCATCAATGATTGCTCCATCCTCTATTTTTACCAATCGTTTGGCTCTATTGATTACTTGAAAATCGTGCGAAGCAAAAATAAATGTAATATTTTTCTCTTCATTCATTTTACTCATCAGGTCAAGGAGCTTGCCACCTGTCTTTGAATCCAAATTAGCAGTGGGTTCATCTGCAAGCACGACCAATGGAGTATTTACAATAGCACGCGCAACTGCAACACGCTGTTGCTGTCCACCGCTCATTTGATTTGGACGTTTATTTTTAAGTTTATCAATACCGAGTTCTTTCATTATTTCATAGGCTTTCCGGCGGCGTTCCTTGTCGCCGATTCCGAGTAGCATCATCGGAAATTCAATATTTTCTACTGCGGTAAGTACCGGGATTAGATTGTATGCTTGAAAGATAAAGCCCATTTTATTCAATCTAATTGTAGATAGTTCCTTCTTGCTTTTGTCTGCTAAATTTTCGCCGTCAAGCAAAACTTTTCCCTGTGTAGGCTTATCCAACGAACCGAGCAGATTAAGCAAAGTAGTTTTGCCCGAACCGGAAGGACCGGCAAGAACAAGAAAATCGCCCATATTAATTTCCAAATTAATATCACTGAGAGCCGTAACGGATATTCCATTTGTGTTATATACTTTATATAAATTTTCAGTACTTAATATTGACATAATTTCACCTTTCAAATATAACGCATTGCATCAGTAGGTTGCAAACGTACAGCTTTTATTGCAGGATATACTGCACCCAGCACAGTCGTTAGCGGTATGATAAATAATGCTCGATAAATAACGTTCAAATCTATAACCGGATATATCACACTGCCAATACCCCAGCTTTCCAGTGATTCCGTAAAAGCACTCAAATTCAAGCCGTTATATGCAAAATAGAGATATACAAGATAGCCGAGAACAAAACCGATAGCTGTACCGATTACACCAATCAGAAATGCCTCCTGCATAATCATAACAAAAATATTCTTACTTCTCATTCCGATTGACATCAGAACTCCGAACTCTTGGATACGTTCAAATACAGACATTAACATAGTATTGATGATGCTGAATAAAATTGCTATTCCTATAAATACATACATAAGAGCCATCATTTGTACGGATACCTCTATGTAATAAATTAGAAGTGGCAATATATCTTGATAGGAGAGAACTTCATATTTGCCGTCAATGACCTGCAATAGTTCACTTTTGTATGGAGCAATTTTTGAAATATCATCAACGGTTAATGCAAATTGCGATATATCATCGTTCATTTTGAGGAGTTTCTGCGCCGATTTGATTGGAACATAAATATGCGTTTTATCAAATTCATTATTGTTTGATTTGAATATACCCTTAACCCTATATAATTCCGATTGGACTGAGCCGTCTGTTGCCGCCGCCATCATAACAATTTTATCACCCAATTCAATATTCAGTTTCTTTGCCATTGCTATACTGACAACAATATCATGAGGATTGTCGCTTAGATATTCTCCCTCGACTATGAATGATTTAATAGAAGTAATTTCCGGTTCTTTATCAATTTCAATACCTTCCAACACGGCACCGGCAGAGTTTTCCGCACTTGATAGCATACCGAAAGTAAGCACTCGTTTGGAATAAGCCTTAATGAATTTCATATCATTTAACTTATTTTCAATTTCAGAAGGATTTTTTATTCTATTTGATAGAACTTTATTGTCCGAAAAACCTTTCTTGTTGATATGAAAATGCCCAATATCATTCTTGATTTCATTATTAAGTTGTTGGGTGATAAACCCCATACTAATGCTATCGAATAATAGTACTGCCGCCGTACCTATAATTATTGACGTCATAACAATTAGCGAACGTCTTTTCTGCCGCCAAATATTCCGCCACGATATTTTTAATAACATTGACATATTATGTATATCTGATTCCTTTCAGAGCTTCCAATTTATGCAATTTGTACGCCGGGAAAATAAATGTAGCAAGCGATAATGTAAATATCCTAAGCGATACATCAATATATAATTTCGGGTCGAGTGAGAAAAAGAAAGCCGGCATAAACCCAAATAGTTCGTATAGTTCCGCAAAATCTCCGTTAATATATATCGGATTATTATACAAATAATAATTTACGGATAGCGCAACTATATTCCCCGCCAATAATCCGGCTAAAATCAGAAGTAAAATTTCAATAAAAACAATCAGCAAGAGTTTTGAACTTTTGATACCGACAGCAAGCATTATACCGAACTCCTTGTATCTTTCCTGTATTGACATAAGGACAGTATTTAGTATGCCGAATGCAATCACCACCATAAGTAGAAATTGAAAAATCAAACCCGAAATATTGTCAAGGTCTATGGATTGTTTTAGTGTAGGCAATACCTCTTCCCAGCCATACACAACAAGATTTGGAGCGTCTATACTTTTATTCAATTGTTCGACCGTTGGTTCAATATCGGACAATTCATTCATACGCAGAGATATTAGATGGATTCGCCCGTTCATAGAGAGTAAACGGTCGGCGGCTTTCAAATTAATTATTGCAGAATTTGCATCGAACTCGGGCGAACCGAGTGAATAAGTCCCTCTGATAAAGAATTTCAGATTGCCCATTGTGCCGTCTGCACCCGATGCAAGTAGAACAAGAGTATCGCCGATTTCCGCTTTTAGGTTAGCAAGCAATTTCTTACCGAGAATTATTTCATCTTGCTTTGCTTCTTCCAGAAATTTTCCACTCTTTATTCGCTCGCTCAGTTTCGAGGATTTAAGCTCCTGCGATGGCGACACTCCGATTAATATAATTCCAAATGTATTGTCTTTATAACTAATTAAGCCATTGCCGGTTATTCTTTCGGCATAGGCATTGATGTTTTCGTTTTTTACTAATAGTGCTTTCAACTCGGGTGTCAAACGGAATGCTTTGTTCAGAGAGGGATTGTCAAGAAAACCTTTCCTTTGCACTTGTGCATAGCCCGAAAACATCTCGACTGTATTTTTTATATTTTTTTCATAAGTACCCAATTGGGCGCTGCGGGAAATAATGGTTAAAACAGCCGCAAAAAATATTGCGAGAATCGTCAGAGCCGAGCGTCTCCAATTCCGCCAAATATTTCGCCACGCCAGTTTGAGCCACATCATTTTATTTTTCCAACTCTCTGAATGAGAATATCCTTGATTTGATTTTCACATTGAATTTCACGTTCTTGTAAATGAACTCCGTCAGATGACCTTTTTTCTTATTATTGATTAGCGTAAGTCTGCAGGGAATTTTCCTCCCGCCCATTGTCTTATAATCGGAAAATTTCATTGTACGTTGCAGTTTGCCCTTTTCATCATAATATTGAACAATTGCCGGTAGATAATCATTTTTTCTTACCCAGTAATAGAGTTTGCCCCAAACTACAGGTGCATTAGGTTTAGGAGTCAATTCGATTTTCCAACAATTCTGTCCGCCAATTTTTTCGTCAAACATTATTTTCAAATTATAATCGCGAATTAGTTCCGATTCACGCACAAGGTCATCATTAGTAAAGTCCGAACCGTTCCAAGAGGAGAGCATCATAGACGGCGGAATTTTTATTGTTGTTTCGGTATTTTTTAGAAAAGACCATATTTCATTGCCGATTTTTAATGTTTTATTACCGGCTTCTTTTGCAGGTGCTGTGATAACAATTAGAGATTTTTCGGTACCGACCCACCACGATTTCATCGTTAATGTTCTTTCGTAGTCCGGTGTTTTAATTCGCATTTCAAAAATGCCGACCGATGATTTGCCCTTGATTGCATCTTCGGCTTTTTTGATGATTTCATAAGCGGTTTGGGAATGTGCGAAGTATGAAGTGAATAAAAATAGCAACATTAATATTCGAGTTGTTTTCATTTTCCGATTCCCCTTGCAATATTTTGTTAATCATTTAGTAATTACTCATAAAAACGAACTAAATAAAAAATAGTTTCTTTTTTTTTATATTTGTTTTTATTTGTTGTTTTTGTATGAGTATAAAATTAATTACAATAGATTTCTGGAACACTTTGTTCGATGCCAGCAATGGCACTGCACGCAATGAATATCGCGTCAGCGAAATGAAAAACGAAATTTCGCGGCTCGGCATATTAATTAATGATGATGAATACCAAAGCATTATGGAGGAGTCTTGGGAATACTTCAATGATATTTGGAAAAATCAACTTCGGACACCAACTGCCGAAGAATCCGTGAAGTTTTTTACTAAACGATTGGAACTGCCGGAGAATACTGATGCAGTAAAGCATATATTGAAAGTTTTTGCAGAGTCTATTCTATATTATCCGCCCAAATTAATTGATGGAGTAAAGAACGCACTCGAAGAATTATCGCGCGATTATACTCTTGCCATTGTCTCGGATACAGGTTTTTCTCCCGGCTCAATTTTGCGGCGCCTTATGTACGAAAATGATGTATTGAACTATTTTTCAGCATTTAGTTTCAGCGATGAAACAAAGGTCGCCAAACCACACAGCAAAGCATTTACTACTATTCTCGAACATTTTGATATTAAGCCCGCACAGGCTTTGCACGTGGGGGATATTGAGGATACGGACATCAAGGGTGCAAAATCTTTGGGTATGTCAGCCGTCAGATTTAACGGCGACCCGACTGCTTTTCTTAATTTGAATAATTCCAATGAAACTGCCGCAGACTTTATGTCGGACTCTTGGAATGATATTGTTGAATATATTAAATCGGTAAATTAATATGAAGATTGGAATTTTCGGTGGAACTTTTAATCCCGTACATAGGGGGCATATTACTATTGCAAATAATTTCAGAGATAAATATCATCTGGATAAACTTGTATTTATTCCGAATAATGTATCACCGTTCAAAACCGATTTTATTGACATTGCTCCTGCGGAACACCGCTTAAAAATGCTCGAACTTGCTATTGCAGATGAAGCCGATTTCTCTATTGATGATTTTGAAATTATGCGTGATGAAGTTTCATATACAATTGACACGGTGAACTATATGAAAGAAAAGTATCCGAATGCACAATTGTTATTACTGATAGGGACAGACCAAGCGATTAATTTTCATAAATGGAAGGACTATAACACAATACTGCAAAAAGCCATTGTTGTAATTGCACGCCGTAGGTCTGCCGACATCGAAAAGCAAGAGCAAATTTCGCCTGCATTAAAGAATTCGGCTTTCCTTGATAATGATTATATTGATATTTCTTCCTCCGAGATACGCAGACTTAACAGCAAGGGCGAACCTATATACAAGCTTGTACCTTTCGCAGTTGCGGAATATATCATTAATAATATACTCTATTTGTAGCCTGAGCGCCACAGTTGTTTTTCCGGCTCAAATGCTTTCTTGCGTTTGAGGTATGCCTGCCGGCGGCGGCGGAATTTGTTTTATCGCCCTTCGGAGGGGGTGCAAATGAAGTTGACGGGGGAGGATTGGCATTATCAAATAAACAAAAAGAATTATACTTTTATTTATCCCCCTTTGGAGGGGGTGTCAGCGGAGCTGACGGGGGAGGATTGGCTGTTTATAATCTCATCAATAGTTAATTCGAGATACTGCCGAACACCATCTATATTCGATAATATTTCTTCATCTTTCAATCTGACTACGATAAATCCTGCCTCTTCTAATTTTCCTTGTCGTTTTAAATCATTTTTATAATTCTGATTAAAATGATGTGTTATACCGTCAACTTCAATTATTAAATTTAAATCTTTGCAAAAAAAATCTGCTATGTAATACAAAACCGGTCTCTGTCTTCTGAATTGCAAACCCTTTAATTGTTTTCCTTTTAATATATATTTCCATAAACAAGCTTCCGCTTTAGTCATTGACGTTCTTAATTTGTTTGCTTTGCCTTTTAATGATTTGTTATAGTAGTAGTTGTCTTTTTTAATCATAATTTTATCCTCCCCCGCCGCTACGCGGCACCCCCTCCAAAGGGGGACAGAAAACACATCACCTATCCACAAGCTAAACTACCGGACAATTCCTAATGATTGCGGAGTATTTTTATTTATTTTGAAAAGATTTAAAATGCTAATTTATATCTTATTCTTCGCCTTCTCCTGTTTCAATTCTTTTCAATAAATCTGGATAATCTTTCTTAAATATTTCCATAAACCGCTCATCTAATTTAATACCCTCAACAGTTTTTGCTTTTTCAAGTTGTTTAATAAAAGCAATCCTATCTTCATCTGTTTCTTCTCGTTTTTCATTAATTGGTACTAAATTAATTTTTCTTAAATCCGCAAATTCTAAATTCGCACCGTGTAAATGCGCATCGTGTAAATGCGCAAATTCTAAATCCGCACCATATAAATTCGCACCTTCTAAATTCGCATCGTGAAAATTCGCACCTTCTAAATTCGCAAATTCTAAATTCGCACCGTGTAAATGCGCGCCTTCTAAATGCGCACCGTGTAAAAGCACACCTTCTAAATGCGCATTGATTAAATACGCACCGTGTAAATTCGCACCGTGTAAATGCGCGCCTTCTAAATGCGCATTGATTAAATGCACAAATTCTAAATGCGCATTGATTAAATACGCACCTGTTAAATCCGCACCTGTTAAATCCGCAAATTCTAAATGCGCACCGTATAAATTCGCAAATTCTAAATTCATAGAGGATAAATCTATAGAGGATAAATCCATAGATGATAAATTATATTTAGCAAAATTTGTTTTTGTTAAATCAATTTTAATTTCATCATCTCTTTTAACTCTTCTAGCCAATACTGTAATGATTGCTTTTATATCTGTTCTTAATTCTATAATTTCTTCTTTGTCGTCTTTTGTTTTGTTTTCTTCTTTGTCTTTTGTATTATCTTCATTCACAGCCATCTGTTTTTCTCTAACATAAGCGGCAAGAAGTTCGATAATTATATTATGATATTTCTCATCCTCTTTGTTTTTGGAATTCATAATCTGTTCAAGTGAATAAATACCACCGAGACGAACGGCAATATTCTTATCTTTAAGTTGATTGACCGCCTTAACATATTGGTCGAGAGTCAGACTATTTATGTTAGACCTTCGCTCTTCTTCCACTTGTTTACTTTGTAGTTCTATTTGAACCTGTTGATTATCAACTTGTTTCTTGAGAATATTTGTTCTATATATTTGAACAATAATAAGAACAAAAGCACCAATACCACCGACAATCGTAGCATTTGTTGCCCTTATTTTATTCACTATTTCATAGCCATTGCCAGACTTTAATAGAGATTCCGGATATATCCATACAAAACAAACAGCAAAAGCTAAAAATATTAATACTAATATTATGTAGGTTAATATCTTCCAAGGCTTTATATTTAAACCATCTTTCATTTTTACCACTAATAATATATTTAAAAATCATATTTCTACTAATATAATAAAAATTTGGAAAAGATGTGTCGTTATGGATATATAAAAAGATTATTTAATAATTACTTTTTCATTCCATCTCAAATGCTTTCTTGCGTTTGAGGTATGCCTGATGGCGGCGGCGGAATTTGTTTTTCTTTTCAATATCTATTAGCAAACGCTGTACATCGAAAAAACTCGACCAAGGATAGTGGGGTATGCGTTGCTTGTTGCAATATGCGGCGAGGTGTTTCTTTGCAAATACAATATCGGAATGTTCCGCCGCACAGTAGTCGGAATAGCCGTCCCCGATAAAAATAATAATATCGTCAGGCGCCGAATTGACAAGTATGGCGTTGCGTTTGCACGATGCGGACATACAGTCGCAGGATTCGGACGCACCGGGGAATTCGGGGTAAAAACCTTCGTCTCCTTTGTGTAGTTTGTTTATTGAGAGGGGAATGTCAGGCAGTCCGAGTTTGTGCATAATCGGGACGATGTAGGCATCGAAGCCGTCACTGACGATACGCAGATTGTAGCCGGACTTGCGGCAGTAGTCGGCAAAACGTTTGAAATAAGGAGCAATCTCGAATTTCAAAGCGTAGTCGGCGATTTGCTCAAAAGTCAGCTCCGATGGAAGCGAAGCAATTACTTTATGCCAGTAATCGCTAATGTTCATTTCGCCTGATTTCAGCAAAGAATGCCATGGCTCGAACTCACCGAAGTCCATAAATAGCCGGTCGCCAATATCTTCCGTAGAGATTGTACCGTCAAAATCAACAAAAATCGATACATTTTTTTTCATAGTATCTGACAATTAAGTATATTTGTCATTGAAATAAAAATTAAAATCAAAGTCGCAGTTCATTTTCTCAAAAATTCAATACGTGCAAGTTGTAATATTGTTTTTGCAAAATGAATAGTGCAAAGGAAAATATGAAAAGAATAATTATAATATTGATATTAGTAACGGCTATCAGCAATCTCTATTCCAAGAGTGGCGCAAGTTTACAAGAACTACCCGAACCGCGATACATAGTAAATATGCCGACTGCCGGAGTTCTTGCCGAGCATAAATTATCGGTTTACGGTTTGCTGTTTTCGAGTGGCGGCTTCTTGCTGAAATTCGATATTACACCCTACAAGAATGTGAACATCGGCATTAGTTACAGCGGAATAAATATCCTCGGTGAAGGAAAAATCATAATGCAGAAATTGCCGGGCTTTGAAATTCGTTGGCGTTTCCTAGATGAAACAAAATTTCTGCCTGCCCTGCTTGCAGGTGTCGGCAGTCAGGGTCGCGGTAAATATTATAAGCAGTTTTCACGTTTCCAAAATATGTCGCCGGGTGTATTTGCGGCGGCGAGCAAATCATTCAATTGGTATCTCGGCTATTTTGCTTTGCACGGCGGCATCAATTATTCTTGGGAGCAAGCGGGCGGGCAATATGTACCGAACTTTTGGTTTGGTTTGGAACATAGTTTGGGGCGCCGCCTCAGCCTACATTTGGAGTTCAATCCCAATCTGGCTGATACAAAGTCGAATGTAATGTCAAATTCAATGCTACTAAATACGCAAATCCGCTGGTTAGCCGCCGAAGGAGTAATTCTTGATTTCGTAATGTATGATTTATTTAACCACACAAAAAATCCGTCCGGTTTCGAGCGTTGGCTGGGTATGGAATTCATTCATAATTTTTAAATATTCCAAAGAATTAACTTAATTATGAATATTTTTTATTTGTAAAATTTTCCGTAATTTTATAATCTTGTAATTGTCTATAAATAACTTTTTTTATTATTTAATCTAATTCAGGTATCAATAAATGAATAAAATCCTAGAAGCACGTTTTTTGGCTCCGGATATTAAATTATTCCGCTTGGAAGCACAGAAGATAGCCGAAAAGAGGAAACCCGGTCAATTTGTGATAATTCGAGTTAGCGAAACGGGTGAAAGAATCCCACTTACGATAGCCGACTCGAATATTGAAGAAGGAACGATTACAATTATCGTCCAAGGCATTGGCAAAACAACAAAACATTTGAATAAAAAAGAAGCGGGTGATTACATCCACAATGTAGTCGGTCCGCTCGGCAAACCCTCACATATCGAAAACTTCGGTACAGCTGTAAGCATTGGCGGCGGTGTGGGTACTGCAATTGCATATCCAACGGCAAAAGCATTGAAGGAAGCAGGAAATCATACTATTTCTATCATCGGTGGCAGAACTAAAGAGCTGGTATTGCTCGAAGACGAAATGAAAGAATTTAGTGATGAGATATATCCTACGACTGATGACGGCAGTTATGGTTTTCATGGCTTCGTTACCGATAAATTACAGGAATTGATTGATAGCGGCAAAAAGATTGATTTTGTGCTTGCTATCGGTCCTATCCCTATGATGAGAGCAGTTGCCAATCTTACCAAACCATACGGAATTAAGACAGTCGTCAGTATGAATCCGATTATGATTGATGGAACAGGTATGTGCGGTTGTTGCCGCCTAACTTATGACGGTAAGACTGTATTTGCTTGTATTGACGGTCCTGAATTTGATGCTCATTTAGTTGATTACGAAACATTGATAAAACGAAATAGAACTTATGTAAAGGAAGAAAAAACTTCTCTCGACCATTTCTGTCGAGCGGAAAAAGCGGCAAAGGAGGTGCAGAATGGCTGATTTAACAAATAAACAGAGAATGGCTATCCCACGCCACGATATGCTGGAACAAGACCCGAAAGAAAGAGCGCATAATTTCTTGGAAGTTAATCTCGGATATACATTTGAATTGGCAAAAGAGGAAGCGGCAAGATGTATCCAATGCAAAGACCCCAAATGTATAGAAGGTTGTCCGGTTAACATAAACATTCCCGGATTTATTAAGAAAATCGAACTCGGTGAATTCGATGAAGCTATTAAAATTCTAAAACTCGACAATACACTTCCCGCTGTCTGTGGGCGTGTCTGTCCGCAGGAAGAGCAATGCGAAATGGTTTGTATTGTCGGTAAGAAAAATAAACCTGTCGGCATTGGCTATCTCGAAAGATTTATATCGGATTGGGAACGCGAATCAAAGGGTATTCAAGTAGAAAAAGTAACAGAGAAGACCGGTAAAAAAGTTGCCGTTGTCGGTGGCGGTCCTGCCGGACTAAGTGCCGCAGGCGATTTGATTAAAATGGGACATAATGTTACTGTATTCGAGGCTCTTCACGAAATCGGCGGCGTCTTGATTTACGGTATTCCCGAGTTCCGTCTTCCCAAAGATATTGTTAAAGCGGAAGTTCGTGCATTAGAGGAACAGGGTGTTAAATTCATTACAAACTTTGTAGTCGGGCTTACCCAAACGATAGACGAATTACTCGAAGAATTTGACGCTGTCTTTGTTGGTGTGGGTGCAGGACTGCCCTACTTTATGAATATCCCCGGTGAAAACCTGAACGGTGTATATTCCGCCAACGAATTCTTGACACGTGTGAACTTGATGAAAGCATATAAATTCCCCGAAAACGATACTCCTATGTTTGATTTGGAAGGTAAGACAGCGGCAATATTCGGTGGTGGTAATACCGCTATGGATGCCGTCCGTACTTCTATGCGTCTCGGTGCCAAAAGAGCAATGATTGTTTATCGCCGTACAGAAGCGGAAATGCCCGCAAGAATAGAAGAAATCAAGCATGCAAAAGAGGAAGGTGTTGAGTTTATGTTACTTGCTTCGCCGACCGAGTTTATTGGTGATAATGACGGTTGGTTAAGAGAAATGAAACTACAAAAAATGGAACTCGGCGAACCTGACGATTCGGGCAGACGCCGTCCTGTTCCTATTGAAGGTGCTATCGAAATCATTCCGATTGATGCCGCAGTTGTGGCAATTGGTAATGGCTCAAATCCCATTATTAATTCAACCACACCTGATTTGAATGTCAATCGTTGGGGTAATATACTCGTTGACGAAAGCACAATGAAGACAAATAAAAAAGGCGTTTTTGCAGGTGGCGATATTGTAACCGGCGGTGCAACAGTTATTCTTGCAATGGGTGCAGGCAGAACTGCCGCAAAAGCAATTGACGAATATTTGAAGAACCCAAGTTCTTGGTAATCATTTAAGACATTTATACGGAAAGTCGTCCCATCGGACGGCTTTCTTATTATTATTGAATATACGGATTTCTGCAAAAAAATATTGAAAAACAGCAAACACATTTATACAGAATAGCAATTATTTATTTATATTAAATAATCGCTTGCAAAGTGCTTTGTGTATGTAAAAATAAATCATTATTTTAGCAAACCAAAAGATGTAAAACAGGCTATAATTAATAACTGTTTGCAAATAAAGAGAAAAAATTTATTAAAAACAAGAGGTTCAAAAAGTATGAACGAAGGTCAAATAATTCAAGTTGTTGGTCCGGTTGTTGATGTGGAATTTTCAGAGGGCCAAATTCCGTCTGTATTAAATGCTTTGGAAATACCGAGGAAATCACCGGAAACAGGCGAGGAAAGTACACTGATTTGCGAAGTGCAACAGGATTTGGGCGAAAATCGCGTCCGTTCGGTTGCTATGGATTCGACTGACGGCTTAGTGCGTGGTATGAAAGTTTATGATACCGGCCAAGCTATTTCAATACCGGTCGGTACATCTGTTCTCGGAAGATTGATGAATCTTACCGGCGAAGGTATTGACGGCAAAGGTCCTATTAAAGGACAAGATGTATGGCCCATACATCGCAATTCACCTGATTTTTCTTCATTGACTACAACTAAGGAAATGTTTGAAACGGGTATTAAGGTTATTGATTTAATCGAGCCGTTTACAAAAGGCGGTAAAACAGGATTATTCGGCGGTGCGGGTGTTGGTAAAACCGTTATTATTCAGGAATTAATTTATAATATTGCTACCAAGCAGTCAGGTTACTCGGTTTTTGCAGGCGTTGGCGAAAGAACACGCGAAGGTAATGACCTCTACCTCGAAATGACCGAGTCGGGAGTTATTGACAAAACCGCTCTTGTATTCGGACAAATGAATGAGCCTCCCGGAGCGCGTTCACGTATTGCCCTAACTGCATTAACAATCGCAGAATATTTCCGCGATGTGGAACGCAAAGACGTACTTTTATTTATTGATAATATTTTCCGTTTTGTTCAAGCAGGTTCGGAAGTTTCCGCTTTGCTTGGACGTATGCCTTCTGCTGTGGGTTATCAGCCTACTTTGGCTTCGGAACTCGGCGCTTTGCAGGAAAGAATTGCTTCTACTGATAAGGGTTCAATCACTTCGATTCAGGCTGTATATGTTCCTGCAGATGATTTGACCGACCCTGCTCCTGCAAATACATTTA
This sequence comes from uncultured Hyphomicrobiales bacterium, assembly GCA_964581505.1. GTDB lineage: Bacteria > Bacteroidota > Ignavibacteria > Kapaibacteriales > UBA2268 > CAZOOR01. Next base: position 1,066 of record CAZOOR010000049.1, on the reverse strand, counting down.
CTCACTTAGATGCCAAGACGGTGCTTTCGCGTGCTATCTCCGATTTGGGACTTTATCCGGCGGTTGACCCATTGGATTCAACCTCCAGAATTATGGATCCGCTTATTATCGGTAACGAGCATTATGACACAGCTATGAGAGTTAGAAAAATCTTGCAGACTTACAAAGATTTACAGGACATCATTAATATTCTCGGTATGGACGAACTTTCCGACGAAGATAAACTTACTGTATATCGCGCCCGTAAATTACAAAAATTCTTCTCGCAACCGTTCCACGTTGCCGAGCAGTTTACAGGTTACCAAGGTCGTTACGTTACAATTAATGATACAATTGCAGGGTTCAAGGCTATTATCGAAGGTGAATGCGATGAACTGCCCGAACCAATGTTCTCTTATGTCGGAACAATTGACGAAGTGTTTGACCGTGCAAAGAAGCAAGGAAGCTAATTAATATTCAGTTTAATTAATTTGAAGTCTCAGATGGCACAAGATAAATTTTTGGAAGTAGAAATAGTAACTCCGCAAAAAACAGTTTTTTCGGGTAAAGCACAATCGGTTACTTTGCCGGGTAGTCAGGCGCCTTTTCAGGTGCTTATCAATCACGCCCCTATTGTTTCCTCACTCGAATTGGGTCAAATTAAAATAGTTGATGATAACGGTAACGAGATTCTTTATGCTACGAGTGACGGCTTTACAGAAATCAGCAATAATGTTGTTTCCGTTCTGGTCGAGACTGCCGATTCGCCAAACGATATTGATATTGAAGCCCTGAAATCCGAACTTGACGCTCTTAATTCTAAATTAAATAATGCAAGCAAAGATGAAAAAAACAGACTTCGGAAAAGGCTGAAACTCTGCGAGAATAAACTGAAAATAGTGAAAATTTGACTTTATAAACAAAAGGCTGTTTCAAAAGAACAGCCTTTTGTTATAATTGTTGAGCACTTCACTTACGCCTTTCTTTCCACTGGAGGTGTAAACTTGCGAAACAAGAACGGGGAGGTAAAATAGCCAACCTCTCTGTCGCTTCGCGACATCTCTCCTTAGCAAGGAGAGAAAAAAAA
>CAZOOR010000048.1:12558-22441 GCA_964581505.1 uncultured Hyphomicrobiales bacterium | reverse complement strand
GTACACGAATTATACGAAATGCTGGATAAAAAACTGGAACAAGATGGGAAATAGTTTGGAGATATTAAAAAAAGTTAGCTTTTCCGACTTAACAAATTGGAGTGTACAATATTTATTTGATACATCATTCAGTTATAATCAGAAATTTAATCTTGTTAAAATTGGTGATTTTTTAAGTAGAAATAAAACACCTATTCTTATTCAGGATAATATAGATTATAAAAGAGTAACAATTAAAATAAAAAATGGAGGTATATTTCTACGAGATACTGTAAAAGGTGTTTATATAGGTACTAAAAAACAATTTATTATTAATGAAGGACAATTTTTACTTTCAAAGATTGATGCCAGAAATGGTGCGTTTGGAGTTGTTCCAAAAGAGGTTGATAATGGAATAATTACAGGTAATTTTTGGACATTTGATGTTGATTACAATATTATCAATCCTCATTTCTTATCTTTAATAGCTACTACACCAGAATTTATCAAATTTTCTGAAAATGCAAGTAATGGGACTACAAATAGGCACTATTTACAGGAAGATTTATTTTTAGCACAAAAAATTCCTCTACCATCTCTTGAAGAGCAAAACCGAATTGTAACTAACTACAATAAAAAAATAAAATTAGCGAATAAGCAAGAGGAAGAGGCAAAACAATTAGAAACAGAAATTGAAAATTATTTGTTTGAGGTTTTGGGTATAGAAAAGTTAGAAGAGAAAAAGACAAAAAAAGGCTTACAGTTTGTGAGGTTTAGGGATTTATATGAGTGGAATATTTTAAGTTCTAAAATAAAATTTATATCAAGTAAATACGATACTGTTTCATTGGAAAAAGACAATAGTTTATATCAAAGTGTTTTTAGAGGAAAAAGTCCCAAGTATGATAAAAATGGTCAAAGTAATATTCTAAATCAAAAATGCAACAGATGGAATAAAATAGATTTACAGTATTCTAAAACGGTTAATGATAATTGGTATTATTCAATAGATAATATTTTTTTTACAAAAGATGGAGATATTTTAATAAATTCAACGGGTGAAGGAACAATAGGAAGATCTAGTTTAATAACTAAAAAAGATGAAGGACTTTTATATGATAGCCATATTCTATTATTGCGATTAAACAAAGAAAAAATCAATCCGCTTTTTTATGTTTTCTTATTTAATAGCAAATACGGTCAATTACAAGTAGCTTCAATAAAATCTGCTCAATCAACTAATCAAACAGAACTTGGAGTTCAAAATTTAAAGAAAATCGTTTCCCCCCTTCCTCCGTTAAAAATCCAACGAGAAATTGTCAATCACATTTCAGATTTAAAACAACAAATCAAAGATTTGCAAAACCAAGCCAAAGAAAACAGAGAATTGGCGATAAAAGAATTTGAAAATGAAATATTTGGGTAATTAGCTTATTCTTAATACAGATAGTTAGCCAAATGACTAAAATATGTGTATATTTGTATCGTGTAAAGTATTTATATAACTTTTTTGAAAGTAGAATAGGAGGTGAAATTATGTGCTTAATCGAAGACGAAAAAATTGTCATAGAGAAAAACTTTAAGATGATTGGTCAAAAATTTGAAGGATTGTCTTATGAAGAAATAATTAACGTGTATTTGGATTACGTAAATGAAACAACATCACGTTATGAAGAGATTGCCGGTGCAATTAAGAAAATAAATAAATTGCTTAACAAAGAACACAACAGAATTGTACTTGAAAAAGATATATCAATAGTAAATAAATTGGAAGATGTTTTTACAATTATTAATACTATTATTAAAGAAATAAGGCAATATGAGATAAATGACGCATTTATCTCAATACGTGAAAGAATTACAAACGAAAAAGAAGATTTGAAAGAGCATTTATCAGATTTAAAACAGGCATTACGCTTGGCGGACGAGGAAGAGATGAAGGAATTAATAAAGCTTGCCGCAATCAAATAAATGTTTTATCAAACTAAATATTTCCAAGATAGAATTAATGAATTTCTTTCAAAAAAGTATAAAGGAGTTTATAGTTCCTGTTTAAAAGATTTGCGGAATTCATTTTTCCCATTGGATTTTGAACAAATTAAACAACTACCAAAAATTATTCTTTTTCACGATAAATTCCTATTAAAAAAATCAAGAGTAAAAAATTCGATACAAAAATTGTCGAAAAAAAATGGTTATAGAGTTATTTACTTAGTAAAAGCTAATGGTATTGTTTTTCTTGATATATACCCCAAAAGAGGACCGAAATCAAAAGTAAGTATAAGTGATTTTGAGTTAAAACACTTAATATCTAATTATATAAAAGAAGTAGAAAGTCAATCTATAACAAAAATTTTTGATTGATTTTAAGTAGCTTATTGAGCCAGCTACGCACAAAAAATTTATCCACATCTGATATTATTATTTAAAACTAATAATAAAAATTTGTAAGTTTGACAGATACTATTCTGCAAAAGTCGGTATTAATACTTATACCCGCCAAGAGCGGGAATTTTTGAAACTCTACGTAAACAAAGGGGGAAGTATGCACTCCAAAGAAGCCCTGATAATGCTTGCGAACGGTTACTACGAGCGCGGGTTTACATTTTCCGGCGAGGGGACGATTTATGGCGAATTTGTTTTTGTTACTGCAATGAGTGGTTACGAAGAGGTCTTGACAGACCCGTCCTATAAAGGACAAATAATAGTTTTTACCTATCCGCTAATAGGAAATTATGGAATTACAAAAGAAGACGGGCAATCCGAGGCAATTCATGCAGAAGCAATAATAATACGTGAAAATTCCCGAATTTACAGCAATCATCGCTCTCGGCTAAGTCTTGCCGAATTTCTACAAGATAATAAAAAGACCGGCATTGAGCGTATTGATACACGTTCGCTTACAAAACAAATACGCACACAGGGCGCAATGCAGGGCGCAATATCTACAGAAATCCTCGAACCCGGAGAGTTGCAAGGACAGATTGAACTAGCCGATTCTATTTCCGATATTAATCTATACAAAAAAGTAGTCGGAAATACTATAAGGATTATTGAGGGTACATCGGATAATAGCACAAAACTATTGGCTATTGACTTTGGAATTAAGGAAAATATATTATCTGACTTACAAAGATATTTCAATAAAATATACTTAGTGCCTTTCGATGATAATTTTGTTCAAAACATCGCAACAATTGATTTTGACGGAGTGTTCATATCAAATGGACCTGGCGACCCCCGTATTGTCGAAAAGGTAGATAAATTTATTAGAGAATTTGCCGATAATAAAAAGCCTGTTATCGGCATTTGTTTTGGTCTGCAATTGGTTGGTCGCTCACTTGGGTTAGATATAGTTAAACTACCGTTCGGGCATCACGGCGCAAATCACCCGGTTCAATATACAGATAATGGTAAAGTGTATATTTCATCTCAAAATCACAATTACGCAATATCTAAGGAAAGTATTGAACAAAGCGGCGATTGGGAACTTACATGGAAACATCTATATGATGGAACAGTAAGTGGCATCAAACATAAATCACTTGCTATTAATGTTGTGCAATTCCACCCTGAGGCTTCGCCCGGACCACATGATGTCAATCATTTGGTTTTTTCGGATTTTTACAAAACAGTTACGGAGTCTAACTAATGCCAAGAAGAACAGATATAAACAGGATTCTCGTTATCGGAGCCGGACCAATAGTAATTGGTCAAGCAGGTGAGTTTGATTATTCCGGCTCGCAAGCAGTCAAGGCTTTACGTGCATTGGGATATTATGTAGTAGTACTTAACAGTAATCCTGCAACAATAATGACCGACCCCGAACTTTCGGACAAAGTATATATCGAACCAATTACAAGCGATATTATTGAACAAATTATTCAGCGTGATAAAATAGAAGCAATTCTTCCTACTGTCGGCGGACAAACGGCATTGAATGCCGCTTTGGAACTATATGACAAAGGTATTATTGATAAATACGGAATAGAATTGCTTGGAGTAAATAGAAAATCAATTGAACGTGCCGAAAAGCGAGAATTATTTCGTCAAGCTATGAACGAAATTAATTTAAAATCGCCTGAAGGTAAAACTGTCAGAAATAAAGAAGAAGCTATAGCATTTGCCGAAAAGAATGGTTTACCTGTTATTATTCGTCCTTCATTGACGCTTGGCGGCACAGGTGGTGGAGTTGCAAGAACTTGGGAAGAACTTAGATTAATTATCAAAAACGGGTTGGAACTATCCCCTATTAATGAAATTCTAATAGAAGAATCCCTTATCGGATGGAAAGAATACGAATTTGAAGTAATGCGTGATATTAATGACAATGTAGTCATTGTTGCTTCAATTGAGAACTTCGACCCAATGGGCGTACATACAGGTGATAGTATTACTGTTGCTCCGGCACAGACATTAACGGACAAGGAATATCAGCTTTTACGGGACTATTCAATAGCCGTAATACGAAAAGTTGGTGTGGCGACCGGTGGCTCTAATATTCAATTTGCAGTAAATCCTGAAAACGGTGAAATTCGTATCATCGAAATGAATCCACGTGTTTCGCGTAGTTCCGCTTTGGTTTCAAAGGCAACCGGTTTTCCAATTGCAAAAATAGCGGCACAACTTGCTATTGGACTTACTCTTGATGAAATAACAAATGATATAACGCGTACAACGCCTGCATCTTTCGAGCCTGTAATGGACTATATCGTAGTAAAAATACCACGCTGGGATTTTGAAAAATTCAAAGTATCGCCCAATCTGACTACGCAAATGAAATCGGTTGGCGAGGTAATGGCTATCGGAACTAATTTCCGTGAAGCAATACAGAAGGCATATCGTTCCTTGGAAATAGGAGTTAATGGACTTGAAAATCAACTGCATAATAAATTAAGCTACGATGAACTTTATGCAAAACTGAAAAACCCAACTCCACTAATGCCATTTGTCATCAAGGAAGCATTCCTACGCGGCAAATCAGTTGAAGAAATTCATGAATTAACGAATATAGATAAATGGTTTCTTGATAATATTTTGCAGATTGCAGAGATGGAGCAACATTTGTCTGCAAGCGTATTAGACTCTCTTGACGAAAGGACTCTGCGAGATGCCAAATTGAACGGCTTCTCTGATGTACAAATTGCAGGATTGACAGCAAGTACCAAGGAAGCAGTAAGAGAAAAACGCAAATTACTTGGAATATTACCAACATATAAAAAAGTGGATACTTGCGCCGCTGAATTCGAAGCACATACACCATATTACTATTCTACATATTTGCGAGAAAATGAATCAATACCGACAGACAGAAAGAAAATAATTATTCTTGGTGGCGGACCTTTTCGTATAGGACAGGGTTTGGAGTTTGATTATTGTGCATCACAGGCTTCACTATTACTTAAAGATATGCAATATGAAATAATAATGATTAACTGCAATCCCGAGACAGTGAGTACAGACTATGACACATCTGATAAATTATATTTTGAACCTGTCAATTACGAAGATGTAATGAATATAATCGAACTGGAACAACCGGAAGGGATAATATTGCAATTGGGAGGTCAGACCCCACTTAAACTATCCGAACAATTACTTGGTTCCGGCGTTAATATTTTTGGCACATCGCAAGAAAATATTGATATTGCCGAAAATAGACAAAAATTCATTTCATTGCTCGAAGAATTAGATATTTCATTTCCGCCCGGATTGACTGCTTTTACATTTGAGGAATCACTTGTAATAGCACGGAATATAGGTTTCCCTGTAATCGTTCGTCCATCATACGTATTAGGTGGACGCGGAATGTCTATTGTTTACAACGAAGAAGATTTACAGGAATTTATTGGAGAGGCAACGAAAGTAAATCGCGACCAACCTGTTCTTATAGATAAGTTTCTCGAAAATGCAATTGAAATTGATGTGGACGCCGTCTCTGATGGTAATAAAACTGTCATTGCAGGCATTATGGAACACATTGAAGAAGCTGGTGTTCATTCGGGCGATAGTTGCTCTGTTTTGCCGCCATACAGTATTCTTGCGGGAATAAGAGATAGAATAAGAGAAATAACTTATCAAATTACCGAAGCCCTGCATATTGTTGGTTTTATTAATATTCAATTAGCTATTTGGAATGATGAAGTATATATAATTGAAGTAAATCCACGTGCAAGCCGAACAGTACCTTATGTATCAAAAGCCTCAGGAATACCACTAACAAAACTTGCGGTACGAGTGATGCTTGGTGAATCTCTTGAAGATATGGAAATACCAAGCCCAGGTTTCTTCGGACATTATGCAGTAAAAGCACCTGTATTTTCTTTTGGTAAATTTCCCGGAGTAGATACGGTTCTTGGTCCCGAAATGCGTTCCACAGGTGAAGTAATGGGTATGAGCGAATTTTTCGGAGAGGCTTATGTTAAGTCGCAAATTGCCGCAGGCAATACTTTGCCGAATAACGGAAAAATATTCATTAGTGTAAATGATTATGACAAGCAAAGCGTTTTACCTATTGCAAAAAAACTTGTTGAGATGGGCTATGAAATATGGGCAACACTCGGAACGTTTAGCCGTATGCACGTGGAGGGTATTAAAGCAAATCTAATCCAGAAGTTAGATACAGGTACGCCTAACGTACTCGAAATGATAAATAGCGGCGAGATAAAAATGATAATAAATACACCTATGGGCAGAAAAGCATATCAGCATGATAAGTTAATTCGTTCTGCGGCTTTACAGAAGAAAGTACTCTGCATTACAAATATAGCCGCCGCCAAAGCCGCCGCCGAAGGTATGAAATGGATACATACACATAAAGTAAAGATTCATGCACCTATAAAAAACAGAATGTAATTTATTATAAAAGAAAAGACAGGCGTATTATTCACCTGTCTTTTTTATTTAAATTATTAAACTTTATTGAACAATCATAAGGATAAAGTATTCTCATTCATATTTTCAAGATTTTTCACTATTTGAGCGAGTGCTTGTCCGGCAAGCATTCCGTCAATAACGCGATGGTCATAAGTAATTGAAACATACATCATTTGACGAACTACTATGGCATCTTCCCCATCTAGCTCGCGAACAACTGCTTGTTTCTTAATAGCACCAACACCAACGATTGCTGTCTGCGGTTGATTGATTATCGGTGTGCCGAATAAAGTTCCGAATGTGCCTACATTTGTAAGGGCAATTGTTCCACCCTGAATTTCTTCAGGTTTTAAGTTTTTACTTCTAGCTCGCTTTGATAAATCATTGATACTCCGTGCCAAACCCGTAATACCGAGAGCGTCCGAATTTTTAATCACAGGAACAATCAAGTTCCCGTCTTCGAGAGCAGTGGCAAAACTAAGATGCACTCTCTTATGAAGGATAATATTATTATCGTCAACGCTGACATTTATTTTCGGATACTGTCTAACAGCATCTATTAAGGCTTTTACGAAGAATGGAGTATATGTTAATTTGATTCCTTCACGCTCTAAGAATTTGGATTTATGCTTTTCTCGGAATTTAACTAAACCTGTAACATCGCATTCTTCAATACTTGTAACATGAGCTGATGTTCTTTGTGATTGCACCATATGTTCGGCAATAAGTTGCCTTACTCTGTCCATAGGAATTATCTCAATATCTTCATTATTTATAATGAGAGGTTGAACAGACTCTGTTTGTTTTTGAGCCATCTGTACAGGGGTGGTTGTATCTCCTGTATTAGTATTACGATTTTTAATAAATTTCGTAATATCCTTTTTGGTTAGTCTGCCGTCAGCTCCGGTACCTTCAATACTTTGTAGTGCTTCAAGAGAAATACCCTCCGCCTTAGCTATTGAGCGAACAAGGGGTGAGTAGAATTTTTTCCCATCAGAACGAGGAATTTTCATCGTTCCATTTTCCTGTGAATTTCCAGATGGTCTATTAATTTTGCTATTTTCTTTTTGCAAAATGTCATTATCATTAGGATTCTTTGAAGACAGGTTGTCGGTGGCTACATCACTTTGCTCCGATGTTTCAATTTTTGCAATTACGCTGCCGACATCAACAGTATCACCTTCATTAGCAAGAATATCAGCAAGAATACCGGCAACAGGTGATGGGACTTCCGTATCAACTTTATCTGTGGAAATTTCCAATATCATCTCATCACGTTCAATAATATCGCCCACACTTTTCAACCATTTTAAAATAGTACCTTCTTGTAGGGATTCCCCCATTTTGGGCATAATAACATCAATCTTCATATTTTATCTCTATTATTTTCTTTTGATAATTAATAATTAAAACTTGGGCATTTCAAAATACTCATCGTTTAAATCAGGATTAATTTTAATTGTTTCGATAGTAATTCTCGTCATTCTTTGATTATGCACTTTTGATTCAATAATCAATGGGATATTAATTCCTTCAACTAGTGCAAACTGACTTAAATCAATATCAAAAACCACATTCAAGTCTGTAAAAAGTACTTTATGATAGTCATCAAGATATGTTTTACTATTGATATAATACGTAATCACAGTACCGTCCTTCAGCATTACCAGAATCTTGAAATATGTTCTGCCGTGAAACTCTTCTTTCCCGATGTAAGAGACCTTGAAACTCTTGGTTTTATAATGCAAAAGCAAATCATCAAAGAAAACCATTAGATAGGAGATAAGCGGTTTTTTTTGTTTTATTTCATCAGGTGATAATTTTTTTGGCTCATATTGACCTTGCGAAGGGTCAAAAATCCAACCGGAATCTGCATCGAAAACAGTTACTCCGGGTGTACCGTTCATATCAACCTGAAATCGAATCTTATCAGGCATTTTTTTAATGAATAATAATTTATATGTTTTACCGGCAGTTTCAATTTTACCTATAAATTTAACAGCGGCAATTGAACTTAGTTTATTGCCACCCCTTGCCTTGATATGTTTTTTAATTATTTGTTCAACATTCTGCGGAAAAGCCAAGAAAGAAGCCGCAAGAAAAATGAACAGTACTAATGATAATTTTTGTAGTTTCATAATCTATTTCCTATTAATCACTATTTAGAACGATTGTAGCTGATTAGTATTGACAAAAAAAATCCTGCAATGGCAGGATTAAAAGAATTATAGAAACGATTAATTCATTTCGGAAAACAAAGAAGCCAGAAATTTTTGTTTTTCGAGTAAATCTTTATTGACAATTTTTAGAGTGTCATTTGAGAGATTACCTGTTTTGACAATTTCCTTACCGGCAAGAGTTAATGAGTTATAGAAGCGATTAATAGCTTCGGATATATAGTCCTCACCGTTCAATACCCATGCATGCGGACGCATAATTGTTCCAAGATATGCCCTTCTAAATAATTTGGAAAGGGATTTTACATGCTCAATTAATTGATTAAATGATAGTGCATCAAATTCATTTCCGGTAGAAAGCAGTAGTACTTTACCCTTTGAATTATTTTCAGATAAATTTTCAGTTCCGTTGGTAAATTCATTGGCAGGCTCAAAAAGCGGTTCTAATCTATCGAATAAATTAATTAAAGAGTGATTAATAACCTGCTGATAGTTCGGACTTGCAAAAATCCAAATATCAGCTGTTCTCATTTTCGGATAAATATATTTCATATCATCGGTAACTCTACAATCACCGGTTGTACTAAATGTCGGGTCTTCCGTGCAACCGAGACATTTTTCGATATTCATTTTATTGGTATAGTATAATTCAATATTAGCACCCTCCGCCTGCATACCTGCAAGGAGACGATTAAGAACTTTGCCTGTATTGCCATGTTCTTCATTCGGACTACAATTGAAAGCTATTACATTAATACTCATTAAGAACCTGTTTCTTCTCTCAAAACAAAAACCTAATTGATTGGAACAACCAATTAATTAGTTTAACGAAAGTAAATAAAAATAATTTG
>CAZOOR010000048.1:0-12458 GCA_964581505.1 uncultured Hyphomicrobiales bacterium | reverse complement strand
AAAAATAATTTGAGTATTAAGAAAAATATTTTGATAAATGGAATTTCTTATATAAATTTATAAACTTTTTTAAATGATATATTGAATAATAATATAAGACAGGAGAAAAAAATGAATTTTCCGGAAAACTTAAAGTACACAAAAGAACACGAATGGATTTCAGTTGATGGCAATATTGCCACAATCGGCATAACAGACCACGCTCAGGGAGAATTGGGCGATGTTGTTTATGTAGATATTGACGAGGATTTATCCGAAATTGCAAAGGGTGATACTATTGGTACTATCGAAGCTGTAAAAACCGTTTCCGATATGTTTGCACCGGTTAGTGGAAAAATTACAGAAATTAATCCGGAATTGAACGACACACCGGAAATTGTTAATAGCGACCCTTATGGTAAAGGTTGGTTCGTGAAGATTGAATTATCCGATTCAAATGAACTTAATGATTTACTTGACGTAAATGCTTATAAAGAGTTAATCGGACAATAATTTGTCTTTATCTTGATATACAAGGCAGGCAATTGTCTGCCTTTTTTTTCATAATATTATTTGAGTATGCAAAATGAAAAAGGTTTTTCTACTATTATTGTTTAGCGTCATATTCCCTGCTATACTAACGGCTCAGAATGAGTTCTACGATATTGTCCCTGACATCAACAATTGTCAAGAGGGTAAATTGAAGGAAATTGAAAAACAAAATGTCCTAAAAAAAATAAATGCAATTCGTGCTATTCATGGTTTAAAGCCGGTAACATACAATTATACGAAAGATATTTTAGTGCAAAAATCCGCATTAATGACAGCGGCAAACGAAGCGTTATCACATACTCCTCCGACAAATTGGAAATGCTATTCAAATGAAGGAGTAAAAGGTGCTAAAAAATCAAATCTGCATATTCGTTGGTACTATGGTAGTTCTTATAAGCAATGTGTTGATGCTGTAATCAACTGGATGTTGGATATGAATGTTAATGTATGCGGACATAGGCGTTGGATTTTAGACCCGTTTGTAAAATTCATTGCTTTCGGTAGAGTTGACGGAGCATCAAAGAAAAATCCTCAATTCGGTATTACGGCGGCTTCAATTTATGTTATTGATGATGATAAGCAAAATCTTTCGGATTGGAACGATGATTTTGTAGCATATCCATATCATAATTATCCAAGTGAGATAGTAATGAACGGACAGGGCAAATATTGGCATTTTCATTTTACTGCTGTATTCAATAAAAACAATTGGTGGGATAATAAGAATGTAAATTATGATAATGCAGTGCTATCTATCAAAGACGATAACGGTTCCAATGTGCAATTTAATAATGTAACGGCAGATAATAGCGGCTACGGTGTTCCCAATATGCTTCGTTTCGATTTGCTTAATTTGGAAAAAGACAAACGTTACAATGTAACTGTGAAGAATGTTCAATATAAAGGACAAACAAAAGATTACTCTTATTGGTTCAAGGTGAGCGATAATGTTGGCAGTATCCCATCTGCCCCACTTCTTGTTTCACCGTCAAATAATGCAAGCGAACAACCTACTGAACTATTATTAAGTTGGCAACAAGTACCTGATGCAGTTTCGTACAATTTGCAAGTTGCAACAGATGTTGGTTTTAGTCAATTATTTATATCTAAATCAAATATAACCGCAACTTCATTTAATCTTTCTTCGCTCGAAAAAGAAACTAAATATTATTGGCGGGTATCAGGAAAAAATGATATTGGTACCGGCAAGTGGTCTGTTCCGTTTGCATTTACAACTCGCAAAGGTGCAACTGTTGGAATTCCCGTCTTGGAATATCCTGCTAATAATGCTACCGAGATACCTACTTATGTTAAAATACGATGGAAGTCAAGTAACGGGGCAAAATCATACCAATTACAGATAGCTGATAATGCTGATTTTTCAAATGGGGCGATGAAGATTAATAAACGAAATATCACAAAATCATTCTATATTGTTCCACAGAATATTTTAAAGAAAGATTTGCAATATTGGTATCGTGTTCGAGCTTTCAATACGAATATTACAAGCGATTGGTCTGTACCGTTTACATTTTGGACAGAGAAATCAACATTAGTCGAAATCGAAAAATATGGAGCCGATTTACTGCTCACACCCAATCCGTCAAAGGGAAAAATTAATTTTGTTTCCAAGTCGGATATTATTTTCGATTTACAAATTTTCGATATTAATGGGAAATTATTAGTCGATTATATTAATTTTCATTCAAATAATGAGATTGATATATCGCATATAAACACAGGCTCATATATTGTTGTTATAAATATAGCCGGTAAGAATTATTTTAAAAAGTTAAATTTAATTAAATAAATCGTTCTATGTCATTATTAGATTCAATATCAGGATTAAGACGCGACTATACAAAAGGCAAATTTGATATTTCAAATGCGGAAGATAGTCCGTTTAAGCAATTTGAAAAGTGGTTTGCCGATGCGTTAAATACAGATTTGGTTGAGCCGAATGCTATGGTACTATCAACGGCAACAAAAGATGCAAAGCCTTCCTCGCGTGTAGTTCTAATTAAATATATTGACGAGCGTGGAATAGTATTCTATACTAATTACAACAGTCGTAAAGGACTTGAAATTGGAGAAAACCCTTATGCTTCATTATTATTTTATTGGGATAAGTTGGAAAGACAAGTGAGAATTGAGGGACAATTAGTAAAAATTAGTCAAAAAGAATCTGAGGAATATTTTAAAACAAGACCTTATGAGAGTAAGTTAGGTGCATGGGCATCAAAGCAAAGTACAACGCTCGACAGTCGTTTTACATTGATTAGAAGGGTTGTAAAATATATGCAAAAATTCAAAACCGATGTACCTCTTCCTCCATTTTGGGGTGGATACAGATTGATACCGAATTATTTCGAGTTTTGGCAAGGACGCGAGAGCCGTCTTCATGATAGAATTGCATACAAACTTGAGAGCGGCAATTGGCACAAAATAAGATTATATCCATAAGTTTATGTAATAAATGAGATGATGACAAATGAATAAATGGACAAAATTAAGTATAGAATATGCGAATCAAAAAGCATATCTTGATGACTTATTTCAAGTATATCCTACAATTCCCGATGGTATTAGAGATATTGATAACGATATTTGGAAGAGGGTTGAAAAAGAATTTAGAAATCAAAATAATTTATCATTAGTCAAAGAATTGCTTAAACTTGATTTATTCCCAATAAAAGACAGTTATATTGCATATTTGAAACGAGATGCAACTTCAATCGAAAGAAATCCCAGAACAATTAATCGAATTAGCGGCAGACTGTATGCAATGGGGCTTAATAAGATTTTTGAACGATGTAGTGAACCGAAAGAAACGAATAGACAAATTGGACCAATGTTTAAGGATTGGCTGATTAGAAAATCATTAGGAATAAAACCTGTATCATTGACAGAATTTACTTCAAATATGGAAGATGCAATATTAGATGCAAGCGATAAAATTATGATGGATTTTGCAAAAGAACATTTGAATTATCATCATAATAAAGGGCTGGATTTTGTAGCTAGATTTAATGGAAAATATGTCATTGGCGAAGCAAAATTTTTAAGCGATTTTGGCGGACATCAAAACGCACAATTCAATGATGCTATCAGTACAATTAAAACTAAGAATGTTAAAGCAATTAAGATAGCGATATTAGACGGAGTACTTTATATTAAAAGTAATAACAAAATGCACAAGTCATTGATTGAGTTGTATCAAGATTACAATATAATGAGTGCTTTGTTATTGCCTGAATTCTTATATCAACTATAGAATTTGTATATATGAAAAATTTGTTAATAAAAGGTGATAATTTAGAAGCAATTAAATTTCTGCTTAATGAAAAGAATTTAAAAGGAAAAGTTGATTTAATTTATATTGACCCTCCTTTTGCAACAAATGGAAATTTTACTGTTACTAACGGTAGAGCTACAACAATAAGCAATTCAAAAAAAGGTAAACTTGCGTATTCCGATAAACTTGTTGGTAGTAAATTTATTGAATATCTTAGAAAAAGGCTATTATTACTCAGAGAACTGTTATCAGATAAAGGTTCAATATATTTACATATTGATTATAAAATAGGACATTATGTAAAAATAATGATGGATGAAATATTTGGAATTGAAAATTTTATAAACGATATTACTCGAATTAAATGTAACCCAAAGAATTTTAATAGAATAGGATATGGAAATATTAAGGATTTAATTCTTTTTTATTCTAAATCACGACATCCTATTTGGAACGAACCAAGAGAACCATATAGCGAAGAAGATATTATTAACCTATTTCCTAAAAAAGATAAAAGCGGAAGGCGATATACAACTGTACCAATTCACGCACCAGGTGAAACACAAAATGGAAATTCGTCAAAACCGTTTAATGGTAATTTGCCTCCAAAAGGCAGGCATTGGAGAACTGATGTAGAAACTTTAGAGAAATGGGACAACGAAGGATTACTCGAATGGTCTTCTACCGGCAACCCAAGAAAAATAATTTATGCAGACGAAAGAGATGGCAAGCGAGTTCAAGATATTTGGGAGTTTAAAGACCCACAATATCCTACTTATCCAACAGAGAAAAATCAAAGACTTTTAGATTTAATTGTTAAAACTTCGTCAAATAAAAATAGTATTGTATTAGATTGTTTTTGCGGTTCCGGGACAACTTTAAAATCAGCTCACTTATTAGGTCGAAAATGGATTGGAATTGATAAATCCGATTTGGCAATAAACGCAACAATTAATAAGTTAGATTCTATTTCTAGTGATTTATTTGTAAAAAAACCTGAATATGAATATTTTGAATTAAACGATTTGTAGTTTATTACTTTAATTTATTAAAATTGAACGGACAGTGAATTAATATTTACTTTAACATCAAAGAAAGACTTTGATTATGAAAATAGTATCTTGGAATGTAAACGGTTATCGCTCAATAACAGGACAAAACCCAAGCAAACGTTATGACAAAGTAACAAAAGAAAATAAATTTTTTGCATATATTGCGCGTGAAGAACCCGATATTATAGCAATACAAGAAACAAAAGCAAGTCCCGAGCAAATAAACGAAGACTTACGTACTCCCGAGGGTTACTTTGCATATTATAATTCTGCAAAGACTAAGAAAGGATATAGCGGTGTTGCGGTTTTTACCAAAAAAGAGCCGAACGAAGTAAGATACGGCTTTGGCGAATCACGTTTTGATGATGAAGGAAGAATTATTGAGACTATATATGATGATTTCACATTATTCAATATATATTTCCCAAAAGGCTATGCTGATAATGAAAGATTGGCTTATAAACTCGACTTTTATGATTATCTCTTTGATTATTTGAATAAGAATAAAGATAGAAATTATATTATTTCAGGTGATTATAATACTGCTCATAAGGAAATTGATTTGGCAAGACCTAAGCAAAATATAGGTACTTCCGGTTTTATGCCTGTTGAACGGGAGAAGTTAGACAGATTAATCGATATGGGGTTTAAGGATTCTTTCCGCTTATTTACAGAAGAAGGCGGACATTACTCTTGGTGGAGTCAACGCGGTAGAGCAAAAGAGAATAATGTCGGCTGGCGTATTGATTATCATTTTGTCAGTAATGTATTAAGTAAGGAGATAGTTAATTCCTATCATCAGCCGGAGCAAACGGGTTCCGACCATTGCCCCATTGTATTGGAAATAAAATAAATGAAATTACTGAAAATCATATTTCATCTTGATAGTTTTATTGCTACGATAATTGTGTTTTTAGTTATTGAGCATTTTACCATTTATCAAAATCTTGATTTTCTAAATCCATTTATTAATATAGCACAAGATTTAAATATAACAGATGTGGTTTTTTCCAAGCTTAGAAATGACGGTAGGTATCAAACCGATTCCAATATTGTACTTGTCAATGTAGGATATTTATCCCGCAAAGGCATTGCCAAACAATTGGAAATTATTAATAAATATGAACCGGCAGTAGTAAGTCTTGATGTTAGATTTACAAAAAGAAAAAGCGATGAACAGGATATACCGTTAAGGAATGCTTTCAACAGTACAAAAAACCTTGTCCTACCTGTGAAATTAAATTATGACTATAAGAATGAGAATTTCACATCAATTACCCCCTGCAATGATTTCTTTACCGAAAAAGCTAAACAAGGATTTGTCAATGTAATTGTTGATAGGTCTTACAAGGATATGACCGAAGAGGAACTGCAAGAGGTCGAAAGTAAGTATGCAAAAACAATAAGAAAAATATCCATACGCGAAGAAGTCAATAGAAAAACAGAATATGACCTTGCGGCTCGAATTCTGCAAATATATGCACCTGATAAATTTCATCAATTAATCAAGCATACCAACAATATTGAAATAATCAATTTCCGTAGAAATATTGACAAATATCTTACTTTTGATGTAAAAGATATTTTTGACAGAGATGAAAACTTAAATAAAATAAAAGGTAAAATTGTATTAATGGGCTTTATTGGTCCTGATATTCATACAAGAGTAAGCGAAGATATATTCTTCACTCCGTTGAACCCACAATTTGTAGGTAAATCTTTTCCTGATATGTATGGAGTGGTTGTACACGCCAATATTCTATCAATGCTTCTAGATGAATCGTATTTTTATTCCTTTCCGGATTGGACAAATAATCTGTTTAAGATTTTAATTTTATATTTTATGATGAACGGGTTATTTCTTCTGCGTAATAAATTTGTTCTACTATATGAACCGTTGAGCATCTCGTTAGTATTCGGCAGCCTTTTTGCTTGGTTCATATTTATTATATATCTGTTTAATGTTTGGAATCTATTTCTTGACCTTTCGGATTTATTTTTCTATATATTATTGACGGTTCCTGTATTTGAACTGTATCAGGATTCTATAAAACCAATGGGCGCCAGAGTGTTCCATAGTTCCATACATTACATTAAGAAGCAATTGAAAGGCGAGAAATGAAGAAACATCGCCTAGAAATATTCTTTGCCCCTATTTTTCTATTATTAAGTATTTTAATATTTGCCAAGATATTCAACTTCGATTATTTAAAACCCGTACAACAAGCTTTGATTGATTTTGATGTTACTGATATTGGATTACAAATAGGCGAAGAGAATAGCGGTAAAAATGCGGATACTAATATCGTAATAATTGATATTGGGAAGTTGAATAAAAAGAAATTGTATTATTTGTTGAAAACTATAACTAAATATCGACCGAAAGTCATTGGAATAAATAGCATTGTTCCTGAAGAAAGCGATTATCTGTATAATGACAGCATTGTTGCAGTTTGTCGTAACCATACGAATATTGTTTTTGGTTCGGTATTGAATAATTACAATGATGATTTGGAAGAGTATCTATCAATAAAGCGTTCTTGGGGAAAATTCCTTCTTTCAGCTCATACGGGATTTATTAATATCCCTTTTGGTTTGGATAAAACAATTAATACTGTCAGAACATTTAAACCGAAAACGAAAGCATTAGGTGTAACGGAATATTCATTTGCATTTCAGATTACAAAGATTTTTGATAGTACCGCTTCACGTTATTTACTTGAAAGAGATTATGATTCGGAAATCATTAATTTCTCCGGAAATTTCGAGATATTCACTTATCTGAATGCACGTAAAGTATTTCTCAATGAATTTGCTGATGACATCTTTGAAAATAAAATAGTTTTGCTTGGAAATGCACCTGTTAATAGCCAAACAAAATTTCTTGATAATATGTGTTTTACACCTTATAGCACTCTGGACGAAGGCAGACCATTACCGGATATGTATGAAGTAATAGTACAAGCAAATATTATCAAGATGATTTTAGACAAGAATTATTACAGCAAAATATCGAACGTCTGGATATTGATTTTAACACTTTTGCTTATCTATGTGAATTTCTACTTATTCTATCTTATTTCGGACAAAATTCCGCTTTGGTATGAAATTTTAAGTAATTTGTTGTTTTTAATACAATCTATCTTTATATTAGTATTGGTCTTGGTACTATATGATGAATATCAAATTTACGCTGATTTAACAAGAGCATTATTAGCATTGGCTATGGTCATTATTGTTTTTGAAGCGTATCGAGACTCAGTAATTCCGTTTATGAAAATTTTTATTAACAGATTTAAAAATAGGAGTACACAATGAAAAAATCATTACTACTTTTTGCAATGCTTCTTGTGTTTGTTTCAACGGTATTTTCCGCTCAATATGAATTCCGTGTAATGGCTGTAAAAGGAAATGCAGAGTATTACACAGGTAAGGGTTCTTGGAAAAAACTTCATACAGGAACAAAGATTTATAAAGGGTACAAGGTAAAACTAAATAAAAAAGCATATTTAGGGATCCTTCATAAAACAGGCAAAACACTTGAGCTAAAAAACAAGGGCAAATGGTCAACCAAACAACTTGTTGCCAAACTTAACAAGAAGTCAAGCAATGTTGCCGGCAAATTGACTAACTACATTGTCTCGCAACTGGGCGAAGAAGATGATGGTGAATTTAACTATCGCGAAGGTATGGAAACAACCGGTGCTGTGGAAAGAAGTTTGAACTTTGGTTCACAGAACGGGGCTTCTGCTTTTGTGCAATTGAAATCACCCCGCAAAATTAATTTTACAACTAATACTGCTAAGGTCGTCTGGGCAAAAGTAGAGAACGAAAACGAATATGTCTTTACTATAACAGACAGATTTGACAGGGTTGTGCATACTAAGATTATTTCGGGGAATTCATATTTGATTGATGCAAAGGAACTCACCCTAAAATCAGATGAATATTATTTCTGGTATGTTGCCTGCAATAATGCACGTACAGTTAAATCGCCTGCTTGTGCTTTTTCTTTCCTCTCGCAGACAAGTATTGCCAAAATTCACAGAGAATTCGAGCAATTGAAGTCGGAACTCGGAGACGAGAATAACGCACTCAATCAAATTGTTTTCGGCAATTTCTACGAAATGAACTACCTTCCGAAGGAAGCATTGAAATACTATAAAAAAGCTGTGGAACTGGAACCGTCTGTTACAGAATATCAGACGATTTATACGAACTTCCTTAAACGCAGTAATTTTTAATATTCAATTTGATTTCTCATTATGGAGGCAGGCTATTATGCTTGCCTCCTTTTTTTTATAAATAATACCCCACTCATCCGAATAACAACACATAATATACATAAAGCAAACGGGTTTAAAGTAAACGCCGTAAGTCCTTATGTTATATATATATATATATATATATGCGTATTATATTATTAAATAAATTAATTTGTTTTTTTGAAAATAATTATTTATATTTACAATGAATTAATACCAACAAACACGTAGAAATTGGAATTTGTTATTAAATCGACTGTTATTAATAAATAGAATAATAAAAATAGTCGGAGGATATTATGAATAAATTAATAAGAACGGGGCTGTCGAGAAAAAGATAATTGCAGTTAACCCCCTCGGCAGCCCCTAAAATCAGCGACTGCTGATTCCGAAAGCAAAAATAAGGAATTAGCAGGTAATCGGCAAATTTAATTATTATTTGTTACTTTCTTTATAAAGGATTTAATTATGAAAAAGCTATTTTTATTAGTTTTAGTATTGTTTGCGATTACCACTACCTTGGTTAAGTCGCAAACACCGACTGAATGCACTTCCCCTGCGTGTTCCGGACCTGAATCCAATTGGCATTATCCTGGTTCGCCTTATGGATTATTGCCAATTGCTGCTGACACAAATGGATGTGAAATGTTAGTATATTATAAATGGAGAATTTGCGAGGGACCACCAATTAGAAGAGAGGTCGAAATAATTAAAATTGAATTTATTAATGGTAGTAACTGTTCGAATACTCCTAATTCAGCAATTATGAATCAAGCAGTTAAAGCATTATTAGCATCTTCTAGGGGAATATTTGGTGAAGACGTAGGAACATTTGACGTTACTGTAAGAATACCTGGTTGTATTAGCCGTACTGCTTTAAATGGTACCATTTATTTAAGTAATATTGGATGTAGTCCTAATTGTTGCGAAAAAACATATTTAATGTCGTTTGCTGATGGTGTAATGATATGTATAGGACAAATTACACAAACAACAGTAAATTGTGGCTCAATAACAGGAAACAATTGTGAAACAAACTGTGATGACATTGATATGCCATTGAATACGCCATTATATGCAAAACATTACAATAATCTTTGGTTGTGTAGTCCTAATGGTACAATAGAATCTTGTAATACCATTATTGACGAAGGTATTAAAACAGCTACTTATAAAGATAATGAGAAGAGAATTCTTATTAATTATTTATATAGAAAATGTGCCAGCCATCAATTTGAAATTAAAGTACTCGGTATTCAGATAATTCGATTTGATGGGAATTGGACAGAATATGAATGGATTCGTTTTTCTTATACTGTTGTTTTTAGAGATTTGAGAATTCATACAACTCCTCCAGAAGATGGACGACAATATCGAATAGGTGCTTATGTCAACTCCTGTTGGACAAGCACCTTCTCTTATGATTATCGTGTTAATCCACCTACACAGCACCGTGTTTTTGTTTACCCCTGTACAGATATTTATGCTTGTTGCTATAGATATATAACAGTACAACGCCAAAATACTGGGAAGTATATAATTACATTTGCAGAACCTGCAATTCTTGCAAATAATTATCAATGTTCTTATAGCTGCAATGACCACTGTATTGTTGTGGAGGAATTTGATATCAATACAGGTGACTTGCCTAAAATTTCATTCGATGTTAAGGGTTATCATACAGACGAATACAAAATTTTTCCTAATCCTAGCGAGAACGTAATAAACATTAAAGTTGTTTCTGACTATATTGGAAAGATAGTAGTTTCTATAATTGATAATAAGGGCAATGAAGTTCTCAATAAAATAATAGTAAAGTATTCAATTGAGTTCGAACAAATAATTGATATTACTAAGTTTACAAACGGCATCTATCATTATACGATAGTTTATGGTTCAAATAATAAAACGGGTTCTTTTGTTATTTACAAATAATTTAGTAAATTTATGTAGTGGGGATTTATCCAATCCCTGCTACATTACTTTAATTTCTTCGGAGGCAAATATGAAATTGCTTAAATTGTTTTTACTCCTTGCTTTGTTTATTTCTAATGCTATACCTCTTATATCGCAAAAAGAAAATTTTAATTGGTGCTTTCATAATAATAATGGTATTACTTTTAACACACAGGATACAATACCGGAATATTTTGATGGTGTAAATTTTTGCAATCATCATGGATGGCATGCTACAATAAACTATTTCAATTCAATCTCGGATTCAGGAGGTAATTTATTATTTTATACAGGTGATAGCAGATATGATATTGGTGGGAATTATTATATTAATCCAATAATGAATAAACATCATAAGATGGTTGAAAATAGTGCAGAAAAAAATTCCGAAAATCCTTATTATACGCAACTATTACTGCCCTATCCCGGTAAAAGAAATTTAATAATTAATTTAAAATCATCAATGACACAAAATCATATTGCTTATGATGTAATTGATATTAATGAAAAAAATGGTAATGGGAAAGTGATAAACAAGAATAATATTATTAAAAGAGGAAAGGATTGCGTGCCTTCTACAATAGTGATAAGACATTCAAATAGATTGTATTACTGGCTTATTACTTATGATGGAATGCACGGTTTATTCAGGAATTACTTATTTACAGGTACAAAACTTATAGATTCAACAAAATATATATGCAATGATGAAGTTATGGCAAGACATTGGTCGTTCTCAAAAAATGGCAAATATACTGCATCATTTTTTGCAACCGAGGTTTACCATGAAAAGAATAATTATCGTGACTATGATAATTCTAATTGTTTTTTGAGATTAATATCATTCAATTCTACTACCGGTAAGATGTCATCAAGAAGCATCAAATTATGTGATACATGCGGAATTGAGGGATGGCAATTTTCTTCTGACGGAGGTAAGTTTTACTATGTAGAAATGAAAAGAGAAAGGCCCAATGAATTTTGGCATTTTACCCATTCAATATATCAATTAACAATAAGTAACAATATTCAACAAATTGAGAAAAGTAAAACAATTGTCGCTCCTCCAATTTCTGATTATGTACTTGGTGATTATATTGTACCGAAACCACCCGATCCGGATGGCGAGAAAGGTCTATACTCCGGATTAAGAATAGGACCAAATAATAAGATATATATTATAAGAAGAAATTTTAAGTATTTATCTTCACTATCTAATATAGATGGACCTGCTGAAGATGTTGTTTTTACTGATAGTGCTGTAGCACTTAAACATATTGCTTATGATTTTCCATATATTTTAAACGACTACTACAATGTATATCTGGATTTAGATGTAAATACACCTGTTTGTTTGGG
>CAZOOR010000047.1:0-22480 GCA_964581505.1 uncultured Hyphomicrobiales bacterium | reverse complement strand
TTTCTGAAAGGCAAAACAGCCAACCCACCCCTAAAACAGGACATCAGTCCGGGGAATGTATAAAACAGCTTGAATATTCATCACCGTAACCTAAAGAATACGGTTTTAAAAAGACATATATATTAACCGCATCCTTCAGGGTGCGGGGGGAGACAGCCGAGATACTTTAAAAGGCATAACAGCCAACCTCTCTGTCGCTTCGCGACATCTCTCCTTAGCAAGGAGAGAAAAAAACAGTTGTATGATGGTCTTTTGCTTTTCAGTTTCCGTATGCAAGAGAAAATTAAATTTAAAATATTGAGTCAATAAAAAAGGCTGTCGGAAAAGACAGCCTTTTTTTTATTTTGCAACGATTACAATTTCGGTACGGCGGTTTAGCCTTCTACCCCATTCCGTAGCGTTTGAGGCAATGGGACGCCGTTCACCGTAGCCAACCGTTTTAATACGTCTGGCACTGATGCCCTTTCGTATTAAATATTTTTTTACACTTTCGGCTCGTCTTTTAGAGAGAGCATCATTAATTCTGTTGCTGCCGACATTATCGGTATGCCCTTCCACAAGAATAACCACATTAGGTTTGTTGGACATAAATTCGTGCAAGACATCAAGTTCCCTGATAGAATCGGGCAATTGGGCGCTACCGGTTTTATAAAGTAAATTTTCTATAATTAATTTCCTGCCTAATTCAACAATCGGTATAGTTTTCCTAACCAATTGTTTTTTGGCTTCGTTGAGCAAAGCAATGTCAATCGAATCGGGAATCGCAGGCATATCAGTTCTATACTTTATAGCAAATAGGTTTGTCAGCTGATTTGAGAAATTATCCAAGATAGTAGAGAAAGGATAATCAATATCAAAATAATTGCCGCGTGTAGCTTTCGATATAACTTGATATTCGCGTAATTTAGGCGGCACAATCGAAAAGACGCGTATTTCATTATTGACCAAGCGTTTAATCATAGTCTGTGTTGTATATCTGGAATGCCCCTCGCCCTTTTCGCCGTATTGGTGATAAGGTGCGTCAGTAATAACAACAAGTACTCTATTTGCCGCCGGACGATATTTCAAATCGCAGGCAGAAGCAAGGGCTTCGAGTGCATTTTCTTTTTCATCTCCGCCGCCATAAGACCTAATCGGATTGAGCCATCTAAGAAATGTCAAGACATTATCAGTTGGAGGATATACCTTTTCTACAATATCCGAGAAAAGGATTAGCCCGATACGGTAATCAATACCACGTCTTGTAAGCGATGTAGTAAATGTTGAAATATAATTTTTTGTAGCATCAATATATTTCTGCATAGAGCCTGTAATGTCAATAACAAAAACGAAATCAACAGGCACGCGCTCTTTAATAGAAATTTTCTTTACGGAAATTACTTTTTTTTCTTTTCCATTTTCCATTACATTTACTTCATTAGGAAGCAAAGTATCCAAAGGCTGACCGAAATGATTAAACGCCTCAACAATAATATTAATTTCCGGGAATTTACCAATATCAACATTTCGTATAGTAAGTGAAATACCACGCTTTGCAGTAGTTACAGATGCTTCTTTCAATAGTTTTTTTGCCCTGCGTGCCGAATCGGACGAAGGTTGCGAATGGAGAGAAATAGCATTAATGGAAAATACCATTAATGCAATAAAAAGAAATTTGAACGCTTTGACAATCATAAATAAACATCCTCATTATGTAAATTAAAACACCCCCTAACCAATTCTTGTCAGAGGGTGTTTATCATGCTGCCATATTTAAATAGTTAACCTTAATACAGGTGATACCATAAAGAACACCTTGCTTTCATAAGGTCGCAAGTCTCTTAAAGGAGTAGCAATCCTCGCATCAATATATAACCAATTGACAAGAGGTACATAAACGCGTCCCATTAAGATTTGATTGGAAATCTGGGCGCTAACACCAAAGGGCCAGAAAGCGGAATTACGATATTCCAATTTAGCATAAATCCAATCACCGAATTCATTGGGTTTGAAAGTTTTCAAACCTGTAATACCATCAGACATCATATAGTTAATTTTATCTGTTGTGTCATAGAAAACAGCAGATTGCCTTACTTCCGCATAGGTTAGACCGACATCAAGTCTTAGGAAATTATCATAATTTCCATTTGAAGCACCGGGCCACCAGTAATAAAATAATGAGAACTGACCGGTACTACGCAATTGATTGACAATTCCCCTAATTTTTGTTCCATATCTTGGATTATCGGGGTCGAAATCAACTTCGTCCGGTACTGCTGTATAAGCAAAATCATTAGGATTAATCCCTTCGCTCCTGAACTCTCTAAGAGGAATTTCCATATTAAAGTGCATACCGAATTGAGGATGGAAAGGCATACTGAAATCAAGCCCTGTAACAAGTTTTCCACCCGGACTTATATTGAGTTTTCTAGAAGGTATCCAGCTTAAAACTGTTCCTGAGGGGTCAATACCCGATGTAATTTTATAAGCTCCACCTAACCTTATATCAAGTAAATAAGGAATAGCTGTGTTTGTTTCGTTGTCTGTATTGGCATAGAGAGGTCTTTGTAAAACAACTTTTGATTCACCGGCAGACCAAAATGGATAACCGACTTCATCGTTACCTACAATGTTGCTCAACCAAAAACCACTGTTACCAAACTTAAATGATTGTTCAAACAATGATATTGAGAAAGCATGGGTAACATCACTTGGTTTTAAGAAATCAATAATTGCCGTAGCTTCGGTTGAAGATACAGGGGATTCCGGCGGTATTTCCACATAGCAATAATCCCGAGACCTAACCTCGGTTTCAGGTGGGTTATTTATTCTTGCATAAAATGCCTCGCCCGAAATAATATTGTAAAGAGCCGGACTAAAATTTGCATTTATTTCCGCTGAATTTAAAGTCGCTTCCCCACATTTGATAAGTAATATTTCATAAGCGTTATACTCATCAGGACGAGGGGCGGCGAGAACTTCAATTTTTGTTTTGCTTAGTCTTTCCTTAGGGAAACCAAGAAGTTTGAACGACTGATAAATTTGAATCTGCAAGTCGGTTTCACAAACTTTCCATCTTGGGAAATACTTTCTGATTTCCGGGTCAACAGTTGTAAGAGAGTCAATCATACCCTTTCTGGTTTGTGCCTCAATATGAATTGTACCAACTACTGACAGAATTGTAATTATTATTAATGTTATTTTTTTCATAGTTTTTGCCTTTTTTCCGGTTAAGAATCAGATAAAATTAAAAATTAAAAATAAATCTAATTTGAGGTACGAATACCGAGCTATGCTCCCAAGGATGGGGGTCGCGGAATGCAGTAAAGAATCCATTTGCATCAAATCTGAGTGCAAAAGTGTTCTCTATAACAGGTATCTCAAGCCATAATTTAAGCCCCAGCGATTCATCAAAATATTGAATACTACCGCCAAAGGGTGTTAATATATTCTTAGACATAAACTCAATTTTACCCGAAATGCCTGCTACTGTTTCTGTTTTTGCTTTTCTAAAGCTCAGTTCGGGAGGAATAACATTCTCCGCAATTTTATAATTCCAATGCTCTACCGCATAAACAGTACCACCAATACCGAAACGGAACCAATAATCATCATCAATCGAAACACCAAATGTATAATGGAGCTGTGCATTAGCTCTTATCAGATAATCTTGATTATAAAACATAAAATCGTCAACTGTCGGTTTTGTTTTATAGCCGGGCATCTGAGCGTTTCCGAAGATATAACCCAAGTTTGCATGGAACACACCGCTCTGGGGAATAACCTTGAACGGGAAATCAAAAGCCGCCGCTACACCAACACCTCCGAATGTAAGGGTACGATTAATATTATAGACAGACTCGCTCAAATTTGACCAACCGGAAGTCGGTAAAATAATACCGAGTTTGACAGACTGCCAGAGTGCGCTGAGTGTCATTCTTTCACTCCACATTGAGGGGTAGCTCAATTCGTCAATACCATATTTCAATTCAATACCAAATTCAGGTAAATCTTCATTTGTGATATAATATGGGTCAGCAACAAGTTTACCGGTCGAATCCTCATAATAAGCCATCGGATAGCGTTTCCAACTTATTAAATCCATACTGACAATAAATTCGTGTGCTTTTCCGAAATAGTCCAAAGCCTGCCCGTCACCAATTCTTAAAAACTTCTGCACATCATAAGAACCAATGTCATTTTCTTTTGCAGAAAGTGTTGAAGTCTTACCAAAAGTTTTTCCGGCAAACCATTCGGGATTACCAATACCCTGAGCATCAAGAGTTTTATTCTCAATATTGCCCTGCATAATGGCATTCTCGACCAATTCATACAAATTAGTAGCGCTGAAAGTTGTATCAAGCTTGAATGCTTTCAATTCATCATAGGTATAAATTTCGGATTGAGGACGATTTTTTAAATTCTTCTCAATGTCATCGGCTACTCTATCTGTTGTGATTAGAGCAATAATATTAGTCGGTGGATTACCGAGCTGAGGGCGATTTGTGATTATATAGGCATTTTCGACCATATCTGTTTCCATACCACCTGATTTCAAACCGCTACAAATTTTATCATAAACATCAGCGGGCGGTGGGAACAATCCCTGCATAAGAATATCCTCACGTACCTTATCGCACTCGTCGCCGGCATCAATACCGGACTTAATCATATCTGCTATCTTCGGGTCTAATTGAGAAAGCAGGTCTTCCGCTTCTTTAATACCTGCACCTACTTCACTTTGAGCTTTCAATGCACGTTTTATATCGCTGGGATTCATAATCCGATAGATGGATACTGTACCAAATCTATAATTTATAAAATGACTTAGAACATTTTCCAACTCTTGTCTTGACGGCTCACTTTGAGCAAACAAGTTGCCGCTCATTAGAAGGATTGCCGTTAATATCCCAATTATTATTTTTGATTTACTTTTCATTTATTTGTCCCTTAATTCAACTTAATAATCATATCTGTTAATGAATTAATTTAATTATCTTCTTCCGCCACGACTGCTTCTACTTCTGCCGCCGCCACTCGGTTTTCTGCTTCTACCGCCGCGTCCGCCTCTTCCACTTGAGGGTGGCTCATATTTAATTAAAGCACTTATTTTCTTAGCCTCTTGAGACGATGTCTTCGAAGCATCGCAAGTATTGATTGCTCTGGCAAGTACTTTTACGGTTGCTTGTCCCTTGATAATATCAACACCTTTAGGAGGCTTGACATCTAACGTAAACTCAAGCTTGTAGGTATTGCCATCTTTGCTAATTGTCGGGTCGGAGTACTGTGAAACACCCTGACCGGCAAGGTTACCTAATGTTAATTTTTTATCAACTTTAACTTCAACCTTAGCTTTGCTTGTTTCTGTTTTACCATCAGGAGACGGAACAATTTTAATTCCGCGAACCGTAACTCTTATTCTATTTGTTCCAATGGGGTCAACACTTGTCTGAGCATCACCGACATTAATTCTCGGTGCTTGCTGTCTGATTTTCTTTGTATTCTTGGGATAAACATCAACCTCTTCACCTGTGTATGGTTGCACCCAAGTAATTTTAAGATTAACATTATTTACACCGCAATCGAAGTAAACACTATTATCTCTTGTTATTGTTAAGCCTTGAATAACAGGTCTCTGACTTTCCTTATCAGTCGTCAAATAAATTCTAAAGTTTTCAGGTTTAATTTTACCACCTGAGCTTGGCTCTGCCGAAACCGGCGGAAAGACTTTACCGTAATATAGAATTTCCATTCTTGCATCAAGCATTTTCTTACTATTATCTGTCAAACCTGTCGGGAAGACTTCTAAAGTTCCTCTTTCCTCTTTGAACTGAGCATTAATCGTATGAGTAACAATCATATCATATTTACCCGGCGAAAGGACTTGGTCAGCTTTAGCAAGATAATCTCTTTTTTGACCGTTTTGCGGCATAGGAATATCGGGATTAATCTCATCAAGAGGCGTGAAATTAATACGAGCAACAACAGCATTAGTCGAGGGGTCAACAATCTTACCTTCGAGCCTGTTATTACCCATCCAAGGAGAAGCCGTAAACTGGAATGCCGCCGCAACCTTATCAAATGTCGGAGTATATGTCGGCATACTTAAAATAGGTTTTGCCGCCTTTACTTCCGGCAAAATCACACGAACATTGACTTCCAATGCCGCTCTGTTCTGGGCAAAATTGACAGACATATTCGGAGTAAGCAATTTGACGATATAATCGTATAATTGCAATTTGCCAACCGCTTCGGACGGATTTTCTGCATCGGCAATAGCTTTTTGCTTAGCCGCACTCATTTTTTTCTCATATCCGAGGAAATCTTGCTCAACAGCAAGCATTTCGAAAGAGGGAGGATTAAAACGTTCGAGTTTATCGGTCAGCTCTTTCATAACTTTTTTCAAATCCTTTGCAGTCAAGGATACCGTGCCGATATTAATATTTGCATCATCGGGGATATTCTTTGCATCAACTTTACCATGAACACCGAGAATACGATTGGTTCTGGAAGCAAATCTCAACTTATACCAACCGGCTTTTCTCGGAGGTTGAAAATTAACAACGAAAGTACGTTTCAACAAACTTGTGGACTGTTTTTGCAATTCAACCTGTGGTAAATAGAAGAATGTACTGTCTTCCTTACCGGGAGGTGTGTAGCTAGGACCAATGTTCAAAGCAAACTCCTGAGGATAAACAGGGTCAATAGAAGCAATGGAAATATTATTAAAATCGCTTATCTTATCCATAATCTTCTTCGGGTCAAGTTTAAGTTTACGCAAACCCATAAATTGCCAAACTTCACCATCGTCAGTCTGGATAGTCTGCCCTACTTCAAACTTATCAAACTCAAATCCCTTATCCTTAATTTCATCATCAGTAAAGAATGTGGGTGGATTGTCAGGATTTGTATTTGTATTATAGAAAATTTGATATTCAATTTCCTCAACATTCCCGAGTTTAATTAATTTATTAAGCCGTTTGGCATAATCTACCATTTGCTCGCCTTCTTTTCTCTTCAATTCGGCGGCAACATCAGTTACCCCAACCTCAACAAAATTAACACGAGAAGTTTTTACATCAACACCGAGCATCTCTTTAACATTAACGCCCTGAGGTAGCATTGTTATTTCATCTTTAAATCTTGCGTTCATACCTTCCGTACCGGCACCTGACTGCAACTGCGAAAGAATACTTTCGACAATCTTCATCGTTTCACGTTGCTTCTTGAGAAGATTCTCTTCAGCCTCGTCACGCTCCACAATAATGATGAGCAGTTCAAGAACAACAGCGAGATACAACACGAAATAAACTTTACCTGCACCGCCTCCTTTTGACATATCTCTTATTCCTTTATATTGTTAAATATCTATTAATTTTAATTTCTTTTTTCAATTTTTAGAACGGCTAACTATCAATATACAAAATAATTGAAATAAAATAAATTGCCTGCTAAAATTCAACACTCAAATTATTTGAAAATATCTATTTATTTATTAGTATTCACATTGATTTTCTTGTAGTTATTTATTTAATTTTTTGTAGTCGAATTTGCTACAAGAATATAATATAATAGAAATAAACAATATTTCCGCCTTTTTTCAATCTAAATATGTAAATTTGTATTTTATAAACAAGGACAAACTAAGGAAAATGGCTGATTTTGCAAATACTGATTTGAAAAAAATTGCCGTTATTATGGCTGGCGGCAGTAATGTTATGCTTTGGCCCAAAGCAACTGAAAAATTCCCTAAACAATTTCTCAGATTACTCAGTAACGAAAGTATGGTAGAATCTACTTATAACAGGCTTCTACCCTATTTCGAACCTGATAACATATATATTGTTACGTCTAAGGAATACGCAAATTTAATAAAACAGCAAATACCGCTTCTGCCCGAAACTAATATTATCATCGAACCGTTTGCAAAGCATACCGCTCCTTGTCTGGCTCTAACTTTATCCGTTTTGAAGGACAAATACACTGATGATACTATCATTATGGCTTTTCCATCTGACCATTATATTGTAAATGTCAGGGAATTTCAAAATAGTCTTGAAATAGCAGGCAGAGTGGCAATACAAACCGGTGGCATTGTAACTATAGGAATTCAACCGACTCGCCCCGAGACAAAATACGGCTATGTGCAAATCCGAAACGAACGCGGCGATTTGGGCGAATACTATGATATGCGTGTCCGTAAATCTTCGACTTTTGCAGAAAAACCTGATATCGATACTGCTAAAAGATTTGTTAAATCGGGTGATTTCCTTTGGAATAGCGGTATATTTATTATGAGTATAAAACGATTCTGGAGCGCATTTGAAGAACATCTGCCCGAGCATTTTCAGCTTTTTGATATTATCAAACGAACTACCGGAAAAGATGTATTCAGAGAAGCCGTCAAAGATGCGTATATGCAAATGGAAGGCGTCTCGATGGATTATGCAATCCTCGAAAAGGACAAGAATGTATATGTGGTCGAGTCCTCATTCAGTTGGAGTGATTTGGGTGATTGGGACGAAATATATCGACTATCCAGAAAAGATGCACGTAATAATGTATTAATTGGCGATGTTATTGCACTCGGAGGCGTTAAGAACAGCCTTATTCTGACTAACGAAAGATTGATTGGTATTGCCGGAGTTGAGAACCTTATTGTAATTGATACTAAAGATGCCTTACTTATATGTAAAAAAGGTGATACGGAACGAGTGCAGGATATTGTCGATTTTCTCAGACGCAAACAAATAAATCATTATCTATGATAAATATGTATTTAAAATATTTCTTTGCGTGCGGAATATCCGTTTTGCTAATCTCCTGCTCTTCCACAGTACGGTACAGCTCTTCGAAAGCTAATACTATGAAGACAACTAATGCAAAGCAAACACAGCTAAATAATTTTGTTCAAACAGGAATTGCTTCCTATTATGCCGATAAATTCGATGGAAGAACCACGGCAAGCGGAGATGTTTTTTCGCAGGACAAACTGACTGCGGCACACAGAACATTGCCATTCGGTTCAATACTCAAGGTAACACATTTGAATAACGGTAAATCAGTAATAGTAGTCGTAAACGACCGCGGTCCCTATGCAGGCAATAGGATTATTGATTTGTCCAAAGCGGCGGCAGAGCGGCTCGGAATGCTCGCTGAGGGGATTGCAAAAGTAAGAATTGAAATAATAAACAAATGAACGGACTAAACAATTATGAATAGAACATTAATAACCTCGGCATTGCCTTATGCAAACGGATATATACACTTGGGGCATGCCGCAGGGGCTTATCTTCCCGCTGATATTTATGCAAGGTTTTTGCGATTAAACGGTGAAGAAACCTTATATGTATGCGGCTCGGACGAACATGGCGTTGCTATAACAATTGCCGCAGAAAAAGAAGGTGTTACCCCACAGAAAATAATTGACAAATATCATTATGCAAATAAAGCGGCATTCGCACAATTCGGAATATCTTTTGATATATATTCGCGTACATCTCTACCCGAACATCACGAAACTGCAAAGGAATTTTTTGCAGACTTCTTGGAAAAAGGTTATTTGCTCGAAAAAGAGGAAGAGCAATTTTTTGACCCGAAAGCAAAAATGTTCCTACCCGACCGCTATGTTGAAGGGGTATGCCCTAATTGCGGCTACGATAAAGCACGCGGCGACCAGTGCGACAAATGCGGTGCATATTACAATCAGTTGGAGCTGAAAAATCCTATCAGTCTCGTATCGGGCGATACT
Organism: uncultured Hyphomicrobiales bacterium; assembly: GCA_964581505.1. Taxonomy (GTDB): domain Bacteria; phylum Bacteroidota; class Ignavibacteria; order Kapaibacteriales; family UBA2268; genus CAZOOR01. The sequence goes on along the minus strand of CAZOOR010000047.1, from coordinate 12,750 downwards.
CCTATTGTCAAAAAAACAATACATTGGTATATGCAATTCGATAAATTTCAAGAATTTTTGGAGAATTATATTGAGGGACATAGCCAAGATTGGAAAGATAACGTATTACAACAAACACGCAGCTGGCTTAAACAGGGTTTAACAGAACGTGCAATTACTCGCGATTTGTCTTGGGGTGTCAAAATCAATGATGTACCCGGTATTGACAAGGAAAAAGCACAAGGAAAAGCCTTGTACGTATGGTTCGATGCCGTTCTCGGATATATTACCGCAACTAAAATCTATTTAAAAGAAAATGAAAAAGAAAGCGACTGGGAAATGTGGTGGAAGAATAAGGATACCCGCTACATTGCATTCATAGGCAAGGATAATATTGTTTTTCACACATTAATTTTCCCCGCTTTGCTACACGCCAAAGACGAGGGCTATATATTGCCCGACAATGTACCGGCAAATGAATTTCTTAATCTCGAAGGAAACAAATTTTCCAAGTCCCGCAATTGGAGCATAGATTTACGGGAATTTCTCGATGATTTTACCGATACAAATTATATTGATGCTCTACGATATACACTTGCTATGAATTTCCCTGAAACTCGCGATTCGGATTTTACTTGGAAGGATTTCCAATCACGCAATAATAATGAATTAGCCGACATAGTTGGAAATTTCATTAATCGAACGGCTCATTTTATTAATACAAAATTTGACGGAATAGTCCCACAATTATCCGAACAATATCAAACAATAGATGAAGAATGGAAAAATATTGCTACCGGATATAGCTACGACAAAGTCAATCAAAATGTCCTGAATGAGAATGATTTTGCAGTGATAAAAGCATTGGTTGATGGCATTAAAAAGATTAGTAATAACTACAATCGTTTTAGATTTCGCGATGCAATTACCGAAACAATGAATATAGCACGTGCCGCCAACAAGTATTTCAATGATGAACAGCCATGGAAAACCGCAAAGTCGGACAAGGATTTATGCGGAAAAACTCTGTACGTTGCGGCAAATCTAATTAATTCACTTGCTCTATTACTGTCTCCGATAATTCCATTTACATCTGAAAAAATATTTGCTATATTTGGAGCAGAGCCACATACAGGTATGCCAAACAGCAATCCACAAGGAATGAATTATTTTTCCCAAGCAGGATTCCCCAACATATCCGAAGGCACAAAGATAGTTAAGCCGGAACTACTATTCTCCAAAATCGAAACCGAAACAGTAGAGAAACAAATTGCGAAATTAGGCGAAAAGGAAAAGGATAATAATCCGACTGACGAGACGGATAATTTAATTTCCTTTGATGAAGTAATGAAAGTGAAGCTCCGCACAGCAAAAATAATTGAAGCGGAAAAAATCAAAAAGTCAAAGAAATTGCTAAAATTACAGATTGATTTGGGTAGCGAGAAAAGACAAATAGTTGCCGGTATAGCGGAACATTACAAACCGGAAGACATTATCGGCAAGGTCATTATTGTTGTCGCTAATCTGCAAGCGGCAAAACTGATGGGCGTAGAATCGCAAGGTATGCTACTTGCCGCCAATACATCGGACGGCAAACTTAAACTCATTACACTCGAAGCCGCTGATATAGAACTCGGAGCGGAAGTCAGATAAACTATCGTTTGATAAAAGCTAATTCAAGGGACACTTCAAGGGTAACAATTTCCACCTTGTAGAGTCCCTTTTTTAGCGTTTCAACATCTATTCTGACACGGCTATTTTTAATTGTACCTATCTTATACATTTTTTCAAAAACCTTGTTTCCGCTTTTATCGCTAATAATAATAGTAATATCACCACGAAACAGTTCGGGGTCAAAACTAATTTTAATAAACTTTTTTGCAGGATTGGGTTTGATGGAAACACCGAACATACCCAAATCATCGGACTCTACGGTAATTTCTTTCTTTACGGTTGTTGTGTCTTTTTTAGTTTGTGCATAAATATATGAATCGGAAGTACCGACAAAAATATATACAATTACAAGCAAAAAAATATATATAGGTTTTCTCAATTTCATTTTAGTTTCCGATGATATTCCAAATAATAACGTACAATATTAATACGAGCGGACAATAGCAATTTTTCAAAAGAAAAAATATGAATTTGCTCCAACCCGTAGATATTAATATATTGAAAAAATAAGTAATAAATTCTGTAATTTTGTTTTTTTGAATAGCATACGGAAGAAAATAATGGAAAAATCAATAGACCTATGCGGAATAGGCAACAGTTTAGTTGATATTCAAGTAAGTGTTGATGACGCATTAATTGAACAATTACAGTTGAAAAAAGGTGAGATGAAGCTATCCGACACAGACGAACAGGAACGGATACTCGCTATGTTGAATGATACGAAAACATATTTAAGCAGCGGAGGTTCGGCGGCAAATACAATTATTGCCTTCTCGAAATTCGGTGGCTCTTCGTCATATTTGTCCTTGCTTGGCAATGACGACTACGGCAAGTTCTATGCAAACGAATTCAAAGAACTCGGTATTGATTTGAAGGCACAGCATCTCGACAATGAAAAAACAGGCACTTGTCTCGTTTTGATTACGCCGGATTCCGAAAGGACTATGTGCACCAATCTGGCGGCAACAGGTAAATACTCGCCGGAACATTTGGATATGAAAATGATTGAAAATGCCCGTTGGTTATATATTGAGGGATATAAATTTTCTGCCGAGGCAAGTACAGAAGCAGTTTACAAAGCAGTAGAATATGCACGCAAACATAATACTAAAATAGCAGTAACATTCTCGGACGGGTTTATTACATCGCTCTTCAAAGAACAATTGGCAAAAGTTGTGGAGCATGCCGATTTGATTTTCTGCAATGAAAATGAAGCAATGAGTTTCACAGGAGCCGAAAATATTGACGAAGCTTTTGCGCAACTGTCGGCAAGTGTGCCGAATATTGCAGTAACATTAGGCAGTAAGGGTTCACGCATTATTTGGGAAGGCAAACGTTACGATATAGCACCATATTCGGCTACACCGGTTGATTCTACGGGTGCAGGCGATATATATGCGGCAGGATTTCTCTATGGAATAATCAAAGAGAACTCTCCACTGTTTGCGGGTCATCTCGGCTCCTATGCCGCCGCAAGAATTGTTTCGCAATTGGGCGCTAGATTAAAAGAAAATCACGCCGAAATAGTCAATCAAATTAAGCAAGAAGTAAAAACAAAATAGTTTTATGAGAAATAGAAACATAGTGTTCATAATTATAATTGTATTCCTAATCGGAGGAATGCTCTACGGACAATCAGGCAGTCGATTCCCCGAATTTGCAAAAAAGATGGAGTATTATTTCGATAAGGAACTAATCGCAGACCTCGAAAAAGCACTGCCGCAAGGTGTTAATTATACTATTTGGGGCTGGGACGTGGGAGATTTTTCAGGAGACGGACACTATGATGTTGCATTTGTTGTCAGAATGGCTTCCGAAAGAAAACGTATTGTGCAGGTCTATTTATTTGTCGATATGGACGGTTTTCTGACTCAAGTGGCAAAGTTTCCGTATAAGTTTATTAACACACCGCTCGAAGTAGGTATTATCATCAAATCAAACGCCTGCCTCATTACAAAAAAACACAAGCAATTCAATTGGTCTATTCGCGGTTATAGTTTTTTAGATGGTAATTTGGTTTTATATGATGACTATACAACCGAAAGAAAAGGAAAGTTCACCAAAGAAACCTATTGCAATTATCAGAAATTAGAATCAACACTGAAATATGTACTCACTAAAAAGAAACAAACAAAATTTTTTACAAAATATACTACAATTCCCGCATATCCGCGCGGAAGGATTATATATAGAGGTTATTCAAGTGAGGCACATATTAGCGATATTGATTTTATTTCACGTGGTGCTTGGTATTGGACAGGTGAACAGGACGGCTCTTATGACATCAAAACCGTCTATGATGATGAATATCTATATATCAGTATGAAAATCCGTGATGATAATTTTGTACCTCAATATTGTGATACTTGCATTGGGGATTATGTGCAATTGTGGTTTGATTTCAGTAATATTAATTCAAAGACATCTCGCTTTCCGCAAATCAAGCGGAATAGAGTTATAAGCAAGAATAATAAAAACGAAGAGATTTTCAGCATTACGATTTACCCCGGTGATTTTTATGACAAGCGTGCTTATGTGAGTGCAGTGAGTTCAACCCGCGACTTAGAAGACTACCAAAAAGCGGCAGTGAAAAACATCAGAACAGCCGCAGTTTTGCGAGACAGCGGTTATGTAATCAAAGCAAAGATTCCGTTCCGACTGTTCGGATACGAAGTCGCTCCTGTTGATGAGGATAATTTTGCAACTATCGGTTTTACTTCGGTATTTCACGATATTGACAATGAGTTCCGACCGGAAGAAGAGACGGAAATTGCTATGTCGAAATTCAATCCTGCCAAGCCGGTATCCTATGCTGAAATACTTCTAATTCCACAAGACAAATGGTATGGTTCCGCAAAAAATTTCTACCGCAGGGATATACTGCGTTTTCTTTTGGAACTCGGCTTTTAATAAGCAATATTCTCCGACAGCCATTTTTCTACATCTTCAACGCTCATATTCTTGCGTTGTGCGTAGCTTTCCACTTGGTCTTTCAAGATTTTACCAATAGGGAAATATTTAGATTTATTATGTGCAAAATACAAACCGGATACTGATGCAACAGGGTCCATCATATAGGATTCCGTAAGTTCTATTCCGGCAGTTCCGGCATCTAACAAATCGAAGAGTATTTTTTTCTCAGTATGGTCGGGTAGCAATGGGTAACCTATTGCAGGGCGAATCCCCTGATATTTGCCACGAAAGAGTTCGTCATTGCTAAGATTTTCATCTGTTGCATATCCCCAGTATTTTTTACGAATAATTTCGTGCAAATGTTCTGTAAACGCTTCCGCCAATCTATCCGCAAGAGCTTTAGATATAATACTTTTATAATCATCATTTTCGGAAATAAATTTTTGCGCCAACTCGGACGAGCCGATACCGGCTGTCAAAACAAAAGCACCTATATAATCAATCTTTCCCTTTTCTTTTGGTGCTATATAGTCGGCGAGAGCCAAATTCGGCGAACCGGAAGTATGACGCAACTGCTGTCGCAATGTACGGAATACCGCCAACACAGATGCTCTTGATTCATCGGAGTAAACTTCAATATCGTCATCAATTGCATTTGCCGGAAAAATACCGAACACCGCATTAGCTTTTAATAAATTATTTTTAATGATAAAGTCAAGTAATTCATTAGCATCATCAAAAAGTTTGCGTGCGGGTTCGCCATAATCCTTATGCTCGAAAATAGCGGGATATTTTGCTTTTAATTCCCATACACGAAAAAATTCAGACCAATTAATATACTTCCGCAATATTTCTAAAGAGTAATTATCTAATTTGATAATTCCGAGTTGATTGGGCTTGACGATTTTCGCTTGCTCCCAATCGGGAAGAAAAGCATTATTGCGAGCATCAGAATACGAAAGGAATCTCTTTGACAAATTTGTTTGATGATGTTTAGTTCTTATCCTATTATATTCTGTATTTATCTCGCTCATAAATTTGCCCTTCCCGTCATTAGTTAATGCGGAAACAACCTGTACGGCACGGGAAGCATCAAGCACATGAACTACATTATCGTTATACTCGGGTGCAATCTTTACAGCAGTGTGTACACGCGAAGTGGTGGCACCACCAACAAGAAGCGGCTGTGTAAATCCTTTGCGTTGCATTTCACGGGCAACACCCACCATTTCATCAAGCGATGGGGTAATCAAGCCACTCAGTCCAATAACATCAACATTATTCTTTTTCGCTTCATCAAGTATTTTATCCGCATTTACCATTACACCTAAATCAATAACATTATAATTATTACAAGAAAGAACAACTGCTACAATATTCTTTCCAATATCATGTACATCACCCTTAACGGTTGCAAGCAAGACTTTTTTTGCTTCTCGTTTCCTTCCTTCCATTTTCATAACATCTTTGATATACGGCTCAATAATGGCAACGGCTTTCTTCATAACACGGGCGGTTTTGACAACCTGAGGTAGAAACATTTTTCCTGCTCCGAATAAATCACCAACTGTATTCATACCCTCCATTAAGGGACCTTCAATTATATCCAGTGGGTTCTTATACTTTCCGACTGCTTCTCGAGCATCATCTTCGATAAATTCTATTATCCCATTTATTAGAGCATATTTTAGTCTTTCCTGAACAGAATTAGAGCGCCAGTCATCAACTCTCTTTTCCGGTTTATTTTTATTATCTTTATTGGTTTGTGCGTAAGTCGTTAACTTTTCTGTTGCATCGGGACGGCGATTGGAAATTACATCTTCGACAAGTTTTAGTAAATCTTTTGGGATTTCCTCATAAACACCTAATTGTTCGGGATTTACAATCGCCATATCTAAACCCGCATTAACGGCATAGTATAGAAAAACCGTGTGAAACGCTTTGCGTATCGTATCATTTCCACGGAAGGCAAAAGAAAGGTTGCTCACGCCACCACTTGTTTTTGCAAATGGCAAATTCGCTTTAATCCATTTTACTGCTTTAATGAAATTAATTGCATAATCATTATGCTCCGCAATACCGGTAGCAATAGTTAAAATATTAACATCAATAATAATATCTTGCGGTGCAAATCCGGCTTTCTCTGTTAATAATTTATAAGCACGTTCAGCAATTTTTATTTTATGTTCATAAGTAACCGCTTGTCCTGTTTCGTCGAATGCCATAACAATTAACGCCGCACCGTAATGCTTGATTTTTATTGCTCGCTCAAGAAATACCGCTTCACCTTCCTTCAAAGAAATTGAATTAACAATCCCCTTCCCTTGCAAACATTTCAAACCCTCTTCAATCACTTCCCAATTTGAAGAATCAAGCATTACGGGAACTTTTGCGATAGCAGGTTCGGCGGCAAGTAAATTCAAATAATCCCTCATCACAAGACCTGAATCAAGCATTGCTTCATCAACATTAATATCAATAATTTGCGCCCCACCCTCGACTTGACGGCGGGCTATTTCAATCGCTTGTTCGTATTCGCCGGCGACAATATGCCGAGAAAACTTCTTGGAACCGGCTACATTAGTACGTTCACCGATATTAACAAAATTTATATCAGGACGGAACACAAGCGACTCTAAACCGCATAATCGTAAATACGGCTCAATAGCAGGTCTTTTACGCGGTTGGATTTTTATAGCAAGTTCCGACATTTGTTTTATATGCTCGGGAGTTGTACCACAACAACCACCCATAATATTCAAATATCCCGAACGACCGTAATCTTCAATTACTTCTGCCATAGATAGTGGTGTCTCGTTATACTCACCGAATTCATCGGGTAAGCCCGCATTAGGATATAGGCTAATATACACATCGGAAATGGAGGATAACTCGGCGATAAATTCACGCATTTGTTTAGAACCCAATGCACAGTTCAAACCAACGGAAAGCAGATTGGGAGCATAAGCAATACTATTCCAAAATGCCTCAATAGTTTGTCCCGAGAGCGTCCTTCCACTCATATCGACAACAGTTCCCGAAATCATTAAGGGCAACTGTTCTTGTTCGGGGTGCTTTTCGTAATATTCAAATATAGCAAAGATAGCGGCTTTTGCATTCAAGGTATCAAATATTGTTTCGATTAGCAGAATATCAACACCACCATCAATTAATCCGCAAATTTGCTCATAATAAGCATTCTTAAAATCATCGAAATAAGCGGCACGGTAACCCGGATTTGTTATATCGGGCGACATCGAAGCACTTCTATTAGTCGGACCAATTGCACCGGCAACAAAACGTGGTTTATCGGGTGATAATTCCGTAAAACGCACAGCAACTTGCTTTGCAATTCTTGCGGCATTAAAATTTATTTCATATACATACTCTTCGCAAGCATAATCAGCCTGAGCAATTGCCGTACCGTTAAATGTATTTGTCTCAATAATATCTGCACCTGCTTCGAGGTAAGCAGTGTGAATCTCGGCAATAATTTTTTCCTGTGTAATAACAAGCAAATCATTATTGCCTTTTAATTCTCTACTATGCTTAATAAACATTTCGCCTCTAAAATCCTGTTCGGATAAATTATACCGCTGTATCATTGTCCCCATTGCACCGTCAAGTACAAGGATTCTCTCCGAAAGAATATTTTTCAGCAACTCGAACTTACTAATATTTTTTTCGTTCATACTCATATTATCATCAAATACTCGAACCCTCCAAAACATCAATAACACTCTGCACCCGCCCGAAAGGTGCCGAAATTTGCACACCGTTAATATCGGATTTAATTTGCTCCAAAGTCTCACGAGCAATATTAATACCCTCCTCCAAAGATGCTTCCTTTGAATCCACTACCTTTGCAAGTCGCTTCAACACATAGTCGGGCACATCACAGCCCGGGATTTCGTTATTCATAAACTCGGCATTACGCAGAGATGTAAGGGGCCACAATCCGGCAATAATAGGAATTTTCAAATGCTCGGTACGTTTCAAAAAATTCTCAAAGACATCAAGCGAGAATACCGGTTGTGTGATAATATATTCCGCACCGGCTTCCACTTTCCAATCAAGCCGCCGGAGTTCTTCATCAAGATTAATTGCTCCGGGATTTGCACCCACACCAATAAAAAAGCCTGTTCTATCTCCGAAGGGATTACCTGCAATATCAAAGCCCAAATTGAGCCTACGCAAAATATTGACTAATCCAATGGAATCAACGTCAAATACACCTGTTGCATCGGGATAGTTCCCGAGCTTAGGCGGGTCGCCCGTAATTGCTAAAATATTCTTAACACCGAGAGCAAAAGCGCCGAGCAAATCGGACTGCATACCAATAACATTCCTATCCCTACAAACATAATGCAGAACAGGCTCAATGCCGACTTCCTTCTGAATCAGCAAGGCAAGCGAAAGTGCGGACATTCTGGCACTTGCACGCGGTCCGTCCGGGATATTAATTACATCAATTCCGTAATAGTACATTTCCTTTGCTTTTTCTATTTCCTTATCGGCTGATACCGTATGTGGCGGAAGCAATTCTACGAACTTAACAAAATGCCCATCGTGGATACGACGTGCAAGCCTTGATTTATTCTGTGCTTTAATTGCTTGAAGTTCGGACTTCTGCTCGCTCTGCTCAATTTTCAAATCAATCTTTTGAGGTTGAGGTTTTAGTGCATTCAAAGTATTCCGCATTTTCTTAATATGCTCGGGGGTAGTACCGCAGCAGCCACCGATAATATTTGCACCGGCTTGAATGTAGTGCTTTGCATATTCACCGATATATTCCGGTGATGTAAGATAAATATTTCTACCGTCAATATTTTTCGGTTTGCCTGCATTGGGCATAATAGAAATCGGTAATTTCGTATATTTACGTGCTTGCTCCAACCAATTGAGCATTACCTTAGGTCCAACAGTACAATTGACACCAATTACGTCCGGAGCGGCGGCGGCACATTCAGCAACCATTATTTCAGGTTTAGCCCCTGTAAGCGAAGTAGCATCTTCGTCAATGGTCATCTGTGCTATTACGGGAATATCACCTAACTCTCTTGCGGCTAAAACAGCCTGCTTTAATTCTTCGGGATAAATAAATGTCTCGAATATCAATAAATCAACACCACCGGCAATCAGCGCTTCAATCTGTTCCTTAAAAATATTGCGGGCTTCCAATCGCGACAAAGGACCAAGCGGTTCCATTTGAATACCGAGTGGACCCACCGAACCGGCAACAAGCAGAGCATCGCCCGCTACTTCCCGAGCAAGTTTCGCACCTTCAAAATTAATATTATATAATTGAGCCTGCAACTGAAATTGCAATAATTTAGCACGGTTTGCTCCGAAAGTGTTTGTTTCGAGAACATCGGCGCCTGCTTTCTTGTACTCATTATGTACCGTCTTGACCAGAGCGGGATTAGTCAGATTCAATTCATCATAACATTTATTGATGAATACGCCTTTTTTGTATAGTTCGGTTCCCATTCCGCCGTCAAAAAGCAATGGTTTCCGAGCAATAAGTTCTTTAAACTCTTTTCCTGTCAATCTTTTATTCTCCGATTTTATTCAGAATAGTTTACTGTTTTTGCAGACAATACAATTATAAATATACATCTTTTTACTAAATATTTTATTTTATAATTAAGGAGTGCTATCTTTGTATTTTATAATCTCAACGAAGTAAACAGAATGTTGCGCGGAAGAACAAAGTATTTACATACATTTGCATTAATTTGGCTTGCAATAGTCTTGCCACTTTCACTATCCGCCGCAGAAAACTATGTTACTACAAAAGCTAAAAGCGGAGACGGCATTAGTATAATACTAAACAGGTTTTTCCTACCTGTCAATAAAACTAACATCTTACTATTTAAACAACTGAATAAGAATAAATTCAACAAGCGTGGCGGCTTACTAAAAGGATATCGCTATGCACTGCCCATCATCAAAATTAAATACAGAAAGACCGGCTTCTCGGCTTCGCTTGCTACTGTCCCAAAATCTAATATTAAAGCAATTAAGCAGTTTAATGCAAAAGTAGAAAAAGCGAACTATAAACTCAACTATAAGTCTGACGGGAAAATATGGCTACCTATGGAACTCTCCAATAGGAAAGCAATGAATAAACTTAAAAGCAAAATACTTAAAAAGAAGAGACCTACAAAACTAACCGAACCGCTATTCGGCAAGAAGTATGAGAAAGCTAAAATAATCAACAGGAAACTGGACGGTTGTGTTTTCTATCTAATCAGCGGGCATGGCGGTCCCGATCCGGGGGCTATCGGACATAAAAACGGAAATGAATTACATGAAGATGAGTACGGTTATGATATTATTCTGAGGCTTGCACGCAATTTGATGAGTAACGGAGCAAAGGTCTATATCATTGTACAAGATTCGACTGACGGCATTCGTGATGAGCTATATTTAAAGAATAGTAGCAATGAATATTACTATGGCGGCGATACAATATCACACAGACAGAAAGTTCGATTGGCAAAGCGAGCCGAAATAATAAACAAGTTGAGCAAGCAAAAGCCTACAAACAAACAATACTCAATCATTATTCACGTAGATTCCCGCCATACAAATAAGCGTATTGATATTTTCTTTTATTATCAGGACGGCAATAAAAAGAGCAAGTCTATGGCAAAAACAATGGAGCAAACTATTAAGAAAAAGTATGAACAAAATCAGCCCGGCAGGGGTTACGAGGGCAAAGTTATTACTCGTAATCTATATATGCTCCGCAATCTGAAAAACCCTACCGTATATATTGAACTCGGCAATATACAAAATGCACGCGACCAAATACGACTGCTCGCACCAAACAACCGACAGGCAATAGCAAACTGGCTGCGGGACGGAATTATCAATGAATTGAAGAAAAAAAAATAAGCCGTCAAAAGACGACTTATTCTTAATAATTTCGCTATTTTTTATTTTGAAATAATAAACGGTTTTGTCTGTATTCCTGTTTTAGTCTCAATTCTCAATAAATAGAAACCGGCTGATAAAGAAGAAATATCAATTTTTGTATTTCCGTTTTGTTCGGGAATTTGGCGATAAGGTATCAACACACTACCGTCTATACCATAAATACTATATTTCCCTTGCAATTCTTCGCCTGATATGTACAAGAAATCAGATGTAGGATTGGGATAAATTGTTAAAGTATTCACAGTATATCTATCATCATCAACATCAGAAGTATTCTTATACTTAATGCTAATATCATAACCTGTAAATTCAAATTCCCTTTTTTTTGAGTCAGAGAATTTTAGAGTGTAATCCTTTGAATTACCCCACTTAAAAGTATCCCAAGTACTTTTATGTTTATTCACAACAAACCCCATTGAATTATACTTATATGTCAAGCGGGTTTGTGCATTCCAATTATTATTATCCCATCGTTGATAAAGTTCGCTCACGACTCTATCCTTATCATCATAAGTCCAAGTTGTATATTTATAATGCCCCAAATTTGCTCCATAATCAAAGGTTTCAGAAGTTATTAAAAATTTGGAATTATATGTATATTTGGTTCGCCGAGCGTTTACCCAAGTACTAACATCTAATTCTTGAGTGAGTTTTTGTGTCAAATAAACTAATTTTAGATATGAATATTGAGTACGTCCACTTAGTTCCCATTTTGAATTCTTCCAGTTATAAGAATATGATAAGGAAATTTTCTTTGCTAAATTAAACTTATTTTCGGTTTTATATTTATTAACCCATTTACTACCGTCCCTTTTCATATATATATAACTAACTATTTCTCCGGTTTTCAAACGTGTAGAAACGGTCTTATAAAAATATGTAGTTTTTCCATCAGATACCAATATTCTCTGATGTGTAATGACATTATTCCATTTGTCATATTCATAAATCGTCCTATATTCACCTTCATATTTTCCATCAACCAATACCCAATCAACCTTTGTTTTCAGATTACCATTAGCGTCGTAGGTAAATATTACATTTGCTGTTTTTTTCCAATTATTGTTTTTCCAATATTCCCATAAATACGTTAAAAGATGATTGTCTTTATCATAAGTTTTTGAAACTCTATAATAATTAACCCATTGCCCATCTTTATATTTTTCAGCAAGTACGTTCAGTTCGGAATGATTGTCATTAAAAGTCCTAGAAATCCGTTCAAGAGGTGTTTTGCCATCT
>CAZOOR010000046.1:4114-22542 GCA_964581505.1 uncultured Hyphomicrobiales bacterium | reverse complement strand
CCCCACAGGCTTGCGCCCGGCGGTTTTCAAGACCGCTGCAATACCATTATGCGAGTCCTCCGTAATGGTTATTTTTTAGGACTACAAAAATGCTGAAATTTTCGTAATTTTCAAAAAATATTTTATGTTGAAAGGAATTATATGATTATTGATTTGCATAATCGGAATGCTCTCGTGTGCGGAGCTTCACAAGGAATAGGTAAGGCTATAGCTCTGGAACTTGCCAAAGCGGGTGCAAGTGTTACTTTACTTGCAAGGAATTGCGCCGCTTTGAATAAAATTGTCAGCAGTTTGCCGAATGATGGATTTCAGTCCCACGATTATATTTGCTCGGACATTAGGGATTACAAAAATATATCCAATCAATTGGAACAAAAAATCACAGATGGAATGAAATACCATATTTTGATTAATAATACAGGGGGACCACCTGCCGGATTATTATCCGAGGCAAATATTACTGCCCTACAAGAAGCATTTGAAATGCATGTTATCGCCGCTCAGCACATTAGTTCGCTATTGCTACCCACAATGAAAACGGAGAACTACGGACGAATTATCAATATTATTTCTGTTGGTCTGAAACAACCTATTGCGAATCTCGGAGTATCAAATACAATTCGCGGAGCAATGGGAAGTTGGGCAAAAACACTGTCATCTGAATTAGGAAAATATGGTATTACGGTGAATAATATTCTCCCGGGTTATACAAATACGGAGCGATTGCGAAATTTAATAGAAATAATGAGCAATGAAAAGAAAAGTAAAGCGGAAATCAGAAATAATATCATCAAGGACATACCGGCAGGACGTTTGGGTGAACCGGCGGAAATCGCATATATTGCAACATTTTTAGCCTCCGAATTAGCAGGCTATATTAACGGGATTAATTTACCCGTTGATGGTGGTTATCTTAGATGTTTGTAATTTTTTTTAAATAATTTATAAAATATGTAAAAAAATATTTGTTAATTGATTGAAATATATTATATTTGAACTCAAGGAATTTCCTGAGGCAGCATAAGGTGGGAAGTCCTTACCAAATATTGTAATATTAGTTTGTTGAATTGACATAAGGAATCGTTGATTCCTATATATTGTATTTAATATAAATACTTGTTATCTCTGTATTTAAGAGTTTTCTTAATTTGCAGGAATGTGGCAAAATAAGGGGGAGGCAACACACGAAATTATTCAAAACACAAGCGGGACAGTTTTTCCGTAAGTATAGTTTGTATATTTTTTTGTTTCTTCTACTTATATTGGTGCCGTTGCTGATTTATTTTTCAATCAATTGGGATTCAAAAAAAATCATTGACGGGCTGACGGTTGAGGGCAATGAATATGTCCCTCAAAAGGTTATTAGAGCTTTGCTTGCGGATACTCTTTACAAGAAAGAAAAAGGCAAGATAGAACTGAGCAAAATCAGGAGGACAATTGAGGATTACCCTTTTGTTCGGAAAGCAGATGTGATGTTTAGCAGTGAAGACGAGCTAAAACTTATCTTAAAGATGCGAAAACCTGTTGCTCGGTTCGGAAACGATAGGAGCGGCTTGCATTTTACGGCGGAAGACGGTTCGATTATGCCGTATTTGTTCTTTGATAATTTTTCTCATTTGCCTTTGTTGCGTAATTGTTTTACCGGAAATATAATAGACAGTACAAAGTTCGGATTAGCTTTGGCATTATTAAATAATATCAATGAAAAATATCCGATTACATCAGGTCTTCTTGCCGAAATCGTAATGAATACGGATTCAACGATTGCGCTTGTATTGAAGAGAAATAACATAAAAGTTATTTTTAACGATACATTGAAAAAGAAAGAAAAATTGGATAAATTGGAAATATTTATGAAAAAGTATTTGCTGACAAAGCATAAGAGAGAAATTGGGACAATAGACCTGCGATGGTCGAGACAAGTAGTAGTATTTTAATATTGCAAAAAATGTAGAAATATAAATATTAGTTGTAACTATGATTTTAAAAGACAACATAAATAACGAAAAGGGTGCCGAACAGCAGAACGTTGTTGTCGGTCTTGATATTGGCACTTCAAAAATATGTGCTTTGGTTGCGGCACCTGGCGAATATCAAGGACAGCTAAATATTCTCGGTTTGGGTATTACGGAAAGCAAAGGTGTTGCCCGAGGCTTCATTAACAATATAGAACATACAGTAAAATCAATAGAGGAAGTAATCCGTCAGGCAGAGCAACAATCCGGTGTGCAAATAGATGAAGTTATTGTTGGTATTGCAGGCGACCATGTGGAGTCTGAAAAAGCAAGAGGAATCATAGGCAATATTGGCGAAATTAGCGAAGATGATGTTTTTAGAGTGATTGAGGAAACTCGTAAAATTGCAATTCCCTCCGATAGAAAAATCCTGCATGTTATTCCGCAGGAATTTATTGTTGATGGTCAGGAAAAAATATTCGACCCTGTCGGTTTCTCGGCTGTCAGAATGGAGGCAATTGCTGATATAATTACGTGTCAATCTTCTTATATTGATACTATTTATAAATGTGTCGAGCGTGCAGGACTTAGGGTACGTGAGGTAGTACTCGAACCAATTGCAAGTGCAGTTGCCGTTTTAGAGGAAGATGAGAAGGAAGTGGGTGTTGCTCTTATTGATATTGGTGGTGGCACAACAGATATTGCTGTTTTTGAAAAAGGAATTTTGCGTTTCACCTCGATTATTGCGATAGCCGGTAAAAAAGTAACCGATGATATTCAAAAGGGACTGGGAATACTGGTCAGAGATGCCGAGAGAATTAAAAAAGAATACGGCTATACTTATAGTCCGAGTTTGAACCGAAACGAAATATTTATGATTCCCGGAATTGGTGGTAGAAATCCAAAGGAAATAACAAAATCCTTGCTTTGTCAGGTTATTCAACCGAGAATGGAAGAAATATTGGAATTTGCTCTCTCGGAAATTGAACGTTCGGGTTTGAAGACGAGTCTCGGTGCAGGAGTTGTCATTACAGGCGGTAGTTCTTTGCTACGTGGGACGGAAGAACTAGCTACGGAAATTTTTGGAACACAGATAAAAATAGGTATTCCGACAAATCTGAAATACGGACTTGCGCCCGAAGTTGAAAATCCGATTTATTCCACTGCTGTCGGGTTGGCTCTCTACGGAATTGAGAATCAGAAGGATAATTATAATTATAGCAAAAAAGAAGGCGGAGCTAAACAGAAGGATAAAGGTGGAAAATCAATTTCAAGATTTTTTAAAAAAGTACAAGAAGCGATAAATAATTTATAAAAATAAATAATTAATTAAACATCTGGGGGGAAGTTTATGATAGAATTTGCTACGGTCGGAAATGACGGTACAAAAATCAAGGTTGTCGGCGTTGGCGGCGGGGGGTGTAATGCTGTCAATAATATGGTCGACCGCGGTCTTGACGGCGTTGACCTGATTGCCGTAAATACGGACTTGCAGGCTCTAAATGCAAGTAAGACGAGGACTCTAATCCAAATCGGTAAAGAAACCACTATGGGTAAAGGTGCCGGCTCAATTCCCGAAGTCGGAAAAAAATCTGCCGAAGAAAGCATTGATGAATTAAGAGAAGCGTTAAAAGACAGTGATATGGTCTTTGTTACTTGTGGTATGGGTGGCGGTACTGGTACGGGCGCCTCACCTGTTATTGCAAAAATTGCTCAGGACATTGGCGCTCTCGTTGTCGGTATTGTTACTTCACCGTTTTCTTGGGAAGGTCCCGATAGAACCAAGTATGCAAATGACGGCATCGCCGAATTTAGAAAATTTATTGATGCACTGATTGTTATTCCGAATGACAAACTGATTGACAGTATGGATAAGAAAATTTCTTTTATGCAGGCATATAAGGAAGTCGATGAAGTGCTTTATAAAGCAACCAGCGGTATTGCGGAAATCATTGTTAAGCACGGCTATGTAAATGTAGATTTTGCTGATGTAAAAACAGTGATGAAAGACAAGGGCGATACACTTATGGGTGTGGGTATTGCCACCGGTGAACATCGTGCAATTGAAGCAACGGAAAACGCACTTAACTCTCCTTTCTTAGATGGTATTTCTATTAGGGGCGCCCAATATGCGTTGATAAATATTACTGTTGGACCCGACTTAGGTTTCCACGAGGTGGACGAAGTCCTTAAAAAATTCCGCGAATATGCAGGCGACCATGTCAATATTATTCACGGTGTTATGATTGAAAACGATATGTCGGAAGACTTAAAGGTTACGGTTGTAGCTACCGGATTTAGTAAGCAGGAGGCAAGTACTGCAAAGGACGATGCACCTGCTGTAGATATGGATAAACCGCAAGCACTTAGCTTTCAGGATTTGATTAAAGCTAATAAAACCGTTAAAAAGTCAAATGTAGGGAAGATTAGAACAGGAGGCGGAATTGCCGCTCATCTTTCTAAACCAAAAGGTGATGACGAATTGAAAGTATATGAAGAGCCTGCATATAAGAGGCGTGAAGGTACAAAGTACTCGGAGACACAATCTTATTCACCTGTTATTTCGCCTGCCGAGCAAGCCGCTTCTAAATATGAAGCGGAGATTCCAAAGGTGGCGAAAAAGAAAGGTGAAACAATGAAGCAGGAGCATAATGATATCGCAATAGAAAGCAGGAATAGCCACAAGCCGGCATTTCTAAGAAAAATTATGGACTAATATATTCTGCTATATAGTCCGGCAAATATATCAAACCGCATCCTTCAGGGTGCGGTTTTTGTATTTTGCCTTTCATTTTCACATTCTTGTCATTCATGCAAAAGAAAAGAAAGACAAAAGGCAATTATATGGCTGTTTTTTCCTCTCCTTAATCTAAGGAGAGGTGGCAAAGCGAAGCTTTGACGGAGAGGTGAGTCGGCTGTTTCATATTCTTTAACCCACCCCCAAACCGCATCCTTCAGGGTGCGGTTTTATTTTCGGCTGTTCGCTCCCTCGCTCTTTGGGAGCGGGCTGCGGCGGGGCGGCTGTTCCATTCAAAATATTTTTAAAACCTTTTTCTTGTAGCAATATCTCAATACATTTATATTGCAAACGAGTGTTCGCTCACTCCACGTTCTTTGAAAAGTAATAGGGATATGCAGAAGAAATGTAGAAAGTGTAGAAAAACGTAGAAAAGTGTAGAAAACGAGTATGCTGCAGAAATCACATAACTCATAGTAATTACAACTATATATATCATTTTTCGCAATTATTGTATTTCTTACGCCATCGTAGTAAAAATTCACTAATCCGTAGAAAAGTGTAGAAATTTTACTACAAAACCGGAGCCTTTCGGGTGCGGTTTGGAATAACATTGATGTTCTCGCTGAGATTCCTGTTGTTGCAGAAATGATATTAGTGGGTGAAATGCAAAAAGCATTATGCGGCTGTTTTTCCTCTCCTTAATCAAGGAGAGGTGGCAAAGCGAAGCTTTGACGGAGAGGTGTGTCGGCTGTTTATAGTGGGTGTTCGTATCACATACCCTGCAAATCATACACATTCACCGCCCCGTCCTAAAAGCAAGGAGAAGAACAAGGCAAAGTTATGAACGCTCTGCGTTTTTTGTTTGTGATAAGGAAGAGAACAAAAATACCCCGAGCAATTACTCGGGGTAAATACAAGAAGAATGGGTCAAAGAGATTATTTCTTAGGAAAGTACAGGAATGAATCGAAATCTATTTCAGATGCCGAACCGAATATTCCTATGCCTTCTCCTTCAATATTGCCTAATAGTGGGTCGTACTGTCCCATTTGGAAATATTGGAGAGACCATTTAAGGAAATTGAAATCCGGTGCAAGTACCGATATTTTTTGTTTTCCGTACCATTTGAAAAATGTCCAAACAACAGGTGCTTCGTTAAGTGGCACAAATCCCCAAATCTGTGTGCGATTGTAACTCGGGCTTTCCGTATTTGCGTATGGCTTATATACTCTTCTGTTTGAATCCTTTGTAGGTGGAGTGAGGTATTTACCGTAAAGCAGTGTATCCATACAAGCAATACGAATAAAATAATAAATAGTATTAGGGACCCTTTCCCATGCGATTTTTAGTGTATCGGGTGAATCGCTTAGTTTGAGTGTGTCTTTCGGATATTGCAGGGTAGGAGTTGGCGGCACAGTCCACTTAAATCTTCTGGGAGTGAATGTTTTGGCTTTGATAATAGAGCCGCTTTTCAATTTGACTTCAAGTCTATACTCCGTCTCCGGTAGAACTTTAATAGACTTATCGGGATAGTAGTAACCATCTATGCCGGAAGCATCGCATACTAATTTCAATGTTTTGTTATTATAATGAATTAGAACATCTGCATCTCTGATAAATGAATTTTCGTATCTAAATGTATCGGTCAAAGCCTGTGTGAACATTAATTTTACATTTTCAATGGGCTTATCAACGATTAAATATGTTTCTACATATACCTGTGGGAGGTATGTATCCGGTGGTAAATCTTCGCAAGCTGTAAATATATATAAGGCAACAATAAGGGCAATTAGTATTTTGTTTATGTTTTTCATATTAGAATTTAACCTCAAAAGCGAATGTTGGAATTATAGGTAAAAGAAGTACATCACGAACAACGGCAACGGGTTTAGATGTGTCATAATATCTAAACCAAATATCTTTGTGATTATATACATTGTATATATCCAGAATAGTCTTTGCCTCCAAACCCCATAAATCGAAGGAGTAGAGTATAGACAAATTCAATTGGTGTGAGGGTGGAAGCCGTAAACCATAACGCTGTGTCGGGACAATTTTGCCTCTGCCTACATTGTCATCGGGCATTCTAACCTGAAATTGTGATGATGCTCCTGTATATGATTGACCTGATTGGAAGAGGAATGTTGCACTGAAAGACCAATGTTTATTTAACTCATATTGAGCGACAATTTTGAAGTCGTGTCGTCTATCGTATTTGGGACGGAAGGGTTTGCCGCCATTAATACTATCGAATTTAGCTTCAATAAAACCAAGTCCGTAACCCAACCAACCGGATAATTTGCCAAATTTCCTTTGAACAAAAATTTCTGCACCATAGGCGTTAGCCTTGCCGACATAGAATAATGAAGCAATAGTTTCGGAAGAGAGAGACTTGTTATTTAGCTCGCTTATGTTATCCATTTTTTTGTAATAGACATCGAAATTTATATCAAATTCTTTGAATAGATTTGATTGTAAACTTAGGATATAGTGCATAGAGCGTGATGGTAGCAATGATGTATCGGTTGGCAACCAAGTATCAAAAAATGAGAAATCAGGTTGAGTGGCTAAACGCAAATCCTGTGAATACATACCCCATGCGGCTTTCAATGTAAGATTCTCGTGAGCAATATATTTTAGTGATAGCCGCGGGTCGAGCAATAAGTTCTTGCTAAGGTCCCAATAATTAAGTCGTAATCCACCCTGCAATGATAGCAAATCTGTAATATTATAATTCAATTGAGAAAACACTGCATAGTTTCTATCCAACATATGTAGGTTCATTAATCCGGGTGAATTTGTCCCTTCGGCAAGAGTTGTATCAAGATTTCCCGTGAAGTTCGAAAAATAGATAAAATTATATCTGTTTACTTCGAATCCTGATTTTAGGGTTGTTTTGTCATTGATAAACCAATCAAGTGATGCTTTTGCGGTAAAGTCTCGTATAGTGTTTCTAATTTCAAAGTCGTATCCGGCTTGGTCGCCGGTGAAGCCATTCTCATAATAACTTGTACTGACATTAACTTCCGAAAAGAGTTTTTCAGAGAAAATATGATTCCATCTTCCGGCAAGAGTTTGGTTTTTAACACCAAGATTAAGCATAAATCCGTAGTTGTCGAACCCGAGCAGGTCGCTACTCATAAATCCGCTGAGTGATACTCTGTCGTTATCACCAAAAAATTGAGTAATTTTTCCGTTTAAATCATAGAAGTTGAAATCAGGTATTGAACTTTGAGATTCGGTTGGTAACAACGCTTTGATTAATTCAAAATATGTCCTTCTGCCACCAATGAACCAAGAACCTTTACCAAGGGGACCTTCGAGAGATAGACGAGAAGATAATACACCGAGAGAAGCAACACCTTCAATTTTTTTTCTGTTGCCGTCCTTTTGCGTTAAATCCAATACTGCCGATAGTCTGCCGCCATACTCCGCAGGGAATCCGCCTTTAATTAATTTGACATCTTTTATTGCATCTGCATTAAATGTAGAAATGAAGCCGAAAAGATGAGATGGATTATATACGATAGAGCCATCAATAAGTACAAGATTTTGGTCGGGAGAACCGCCACGCACAAATAGTCCACTGGACATTTGCGATGAGGTAAGGACACCCGGTAAATATTGAAGAGAGCGGAATACATCAGATTCGCCACCAAGACGTATGTTTTTAATTTGTCTAATCGGCACATCAATTTTTGAAATTGAAATTTCACGTCTCTCTATTTCTCTTTCAGCTTCAACGCTTACCTCCGGTGTCGTTACACTTATTGGATTAAGTATAATGTCAAGTCGTAAGTTTTGATTATTTCGGAGGACAATCTTTTTAGTAAATGCTTCATATCCCATAAATGTAGCTTTGATTGTGTATTCACCGGCTTTGATATTCGGAAGTGAAAAGTACCCAAGTTTATTAGTATATGCGCCGTGTTTTGTGTTTTGCAGAAATACGGTCGCGCCGAGTAATGTTTCCAAATCTGACGAGTCTTTGACAAATCCGCTTATGCTGCCGGTTCCTGTTGTTGTAAAGCTAGTCATACTGCTACTAATATAAGTAATTGAAAAGAATATTAGTATATACAAATAATTTATAAAAATTTTAGAATTGATTTTTCCCATTAGCGTTCAAAAGAAATATATTTTTGGAACAATTAAATAAAGCAAATACAGATGATATAAACGCAAGGTTTTTATATTTGTTTCAGAATAAATGAATTTAAGTCTCTGATTTGAATTTTAAATGCCGAATAGAGTGAATTAATTCATTTACGAATTCGAGTTCTTGCTTATTGCCGAGTTTGATTAGTTTGCCGTACTCCTTGTGCCTGCTATGGTATAATCTGATGATGCGAGAAATATTGATAATAGGAGCAGAAGAGTAATGTTCGGATAAATCATTACTGAAAAAATTGTTTGAAATAATTGTAAATACAGATTTCAAATCTGCTCTATTGCCTATTATTTGTTGATGTATTAGTCTATTGTTTTTGATAATGTATAACTCTATTGTTTTTTCGCGGGCGGAGATAGGATTGAGAAAAATAAAATTATTCGTAGAATCGGATATTCCGTAGCGATTATCCAATCTATGCTTTAATATGCCTATTGCCGATTTTAGATTTGTCGCTTTTTCGGAATCAATTCTATCGGCAAACATATTAATTTGCTGTTCTAATTGTTTTACGGCACCACCGGTATAATTATTTAGGAAGTTCTTAACATTATTAATTGTTATTTGATATTCGGCTTGATTTGTATTTAGGACGCAGGGTGCATCACATTGTCCTATTTTATGATAATAACAGGGCTTGTTATTAATTGACGGTTGGAGCATACCACTACATTTCCTGATATTGTATTTATTTTCAATTGTTCTCATTAATTGATACGCAATTGTTACATTATCGAAAGGACCATAGTATTCATTGCCGTCATTTTCAATTATGAAGCAGAGTTCAAGCAAAGGAAAGGGTTCGTTGGTGGTGAGTTTGAGCATCGGGAAATTCCTATGTATTCCATACAGTGGCAGACTATCTGATGTTTTTTGTGCATTTAGATTAGCATCTAGAATAATTGCCGAAAGTTCGCTGTCTGTTGTTTCACACTTAATGTTTGTTGCATTTCTAATCTTTGCCGAAATACTTTTTGATGTCATTATTTCACTTTTGAAATAATGGTTAATCCTACTCTTAATGGAATTTGCTTTTCCATTGAATAATACTTTTTCTTTATCATCAATAAATTGATATATGCCGGGAGTATCCGGTAATTCTGTAATAATATTTTCAAATTTATTAACAAGCGAAGTAGAAGCTCTAAAATTTCTTATTGGTTTGTTCTGAAATTTTAAGAGATTGTCAGTGCTTAGAATATCGTGTTCTTGTTCAGCCATTTCAAGTAGCTCGTTCAATATATGTGCTGTTGCAACTGCGTCTCCACCTGCTCTGTGCCTGTTCTTTACAGTGATGCCGAAATGTTCGGATAATTCTCCCAAGTTTTTCTTTACGTATTTGGGTAGCAGTCGGCGTGATAATTTCAGTGTACATAAGCGGGGCAATTTCGGTTTTGGTAGCCCTGCGAGTTTGAATGTTTCTACAACAAAAGTCCAATCGAAGGAGGCATTATGTGCTACGAATACAGCATCTTTCTGATTAAACAGTTCTTCGACTTTTGGCATAATTGAGTTTGCTTCGGGAGCTAATGCAACCATTTTGTCGCTGATACCTGTCATATTTGCTACAAATGGCGGAATTAGTTGGTGAGGGTTAATCAGTGAGGAAAAAACATTAGTTATTTCGCTGCCGATAGTAACTACACATGCTATTTCCATTATTCTGTTTTCTTTGCTGTTCGAGCCGCTTGTCTCTACATCAACGACAATGAATGGTATTTCCCAGATAGATTTCACGATAGAATAAATTCAATTCCTATTTTGTTTGCAATAATGTCAAATTCAATAACTGTAATATTGAATATTTGTTTTAAACAATTCCAAGAAAATTCAATAATTCCTTTCTATTTTTCTCGTAATTAAAAAGAAAAACATTAATCCCAAGTTTTTTTGCGGCTACTGTATTTCTTTTCAAATCATCTATGAATAAAACATTTTCGGCTTGTGTGTTTAATTTATTCAATACGTAGTGGAATGCGTTTGTGTCCGGCTTCATAAATCCAATTTTGTGCGAATAAAATTGATGGTCGAATAGCGAGAGAAAATCTTTGCATTCGGGATAGAAACGATTGTAATGAATTTCATTTGTATTACTTAATAGACTGATTGTATATTTGTTTTTTAACGAGAGCAATAAATCGTAGCTATCCACGAACGGGGCAATAAGTGTGGCGTTCCAGAATTTATCAAATTTTGTATCACTGATTTTAATATTAAAATATTTTCTG
This sequence comes from uncultured Hyphomicrobiales bacterium, assembly GCA_964581505.1. Taxonomy (GTDB): domain Bacteria; phylum Bacteroidota; class Ignavibacteria; order Kapaibacteriales; family UBA2268; genus CAZOOR01. Next base: position 11,450 of record CAZOOR010000046.1, on the reverse strand, counting down.
ACTTCATCTCTGAATACTTCGGCATTTATTTTACCTGTTTCAAAATCTTTGAAAAACGATACACTTAAAAAATCATTAAGATTAAGACTCGGAATAAATGATTGATTGCCTATATATTCTTTGAATAAGGAAAGCGTTTTTGTTTGGTCTATTTTATAGAGTACGTCTCCGAAGTCAAATAATAAATGTTGTATCATAGTTGTTGCTCTAATCTATTCTCTAATTAATTTTGCAAAATAAAAACCGTCACTACCAATCACGGACGGTAGGAGCTGATATTGAAAATCATCATCTTTTAATCCGGGAAGTTCTATGTTATAGTTATCAAATGCAGGTTTTAATGCAAGAGGTGAAAAATCCCGATGATTTTTTAAAAACTTTGCAATAATCTTTTCATTTTCCTGCGGCAGAATAGAGCAAGTGGAATAGAGTAGAACACCGTCAGAAGCGACATAGTCAGCATACTGTTCGAGAATCCTGTATTGTTTGGCATTATATTTTTCAAGTAATTTGGGGGTTAATTGCCATTTAAGCATAGGATTGCGTCTGACCGTACCCATACCGGAGCATGGGGCATCAATTAGTACTCTGTCAAATTGATTAATAGTTGATTTTGAAATATGCTTTGGAAGAAATGTTTGAATATTGGGACTCCCTGCCCTGCGTGAGCGTTTATTCAATTCTTTTAATTTAATTAGTTCTATGTCAGAGGCAATGATTCTGCTCTTGTTGTTAGTAAGTGAAGCTATATGCAAGGTCTTACCTCCTGCACCTGCGCAAGCATCAAGGATATGTTCGTCTTCTTGTGGATTCAGTGCAATTGTAATTAACTGGCTTCCTTCGTCCTGCACTTCAATAATGCCCCGTTTATAGAGGGATAGTGAATTCATATCAATACGTTTACCGAGATGTATTCCGAAAGGAGAAAACTGAGTTAATCGTGCTTGCGTATCAAACTGTTTGCATTCATTCAATATTTTGGTATGCTCGGATGGTGGTGTATTGATTCTCAATGTTAGTGTTGCAGGGTGTAGCAACGAATTAAACAGTTCTTTCAAATCATCGGAGGAGTATTTGTCGGAATTAATTAGAGAATTGATAACCCATTCTTGTTGAGCATATCGAATTGCGGCAATTTGAGCATCATCATTACTAATTCCTGAAGAAAATTCAATATTTTCTGCTTGCAAAAGCAAGGAATTGCAATTGGCTGTTATCATAGTTAAATAATGATGAATAGCATTAGTCTCGATTCCAAATCGTTGATTTAATGCTATGGAAGTCATATTAGGAAAATTATCATCTGTTGGAATTAATTTCTTGATTGGTGGAATTGGAATATTCAACAAGTCGGCTGCTATAATGCCAAAAACTATGAGTAGAATATCTGACAGTGTAGATTTCTGCGTTTCATCAATCATAAGCGAGCTGATAAAATTCACTGTTTCATCTGACGCAATGCAATATTCCGGCAGAGATTTGAGCCTGAGAATTGTAAAAAGAGTCTCGGATATAAATTTCCGGTCGTTTGAGCCGAGATATTTTTTCGCTTTGAGATAATCTTTTGTAATTGTAGCTGGTGGCTGATGAGATTTATTTATGATTCTGAATAATTCCGCTGTATGACCTAATAGTGAACTTAATTGCATAATATTTTTAAAAGTGTCAGAAAAACTTGACAAAGTTACAATATTTTCAATAAAGTATGCTATTTATCTTAGTGTTTTTTAAATAAAATAAAAAAATATTATGGTTATAAGCGTAATGAATGAGACGAAGATTTAAAGAAAATATATATATATATAATAAATAAATTGAAAAAAAGTTTGGAATTATTAAGAAACTCTTATAAATTTACAAAACTTGAAATGAGGGTTTTTAAATTTTTGTTTTAATATCGTATGAAACGATTAATGGTAAACATAGGGAAAAGATAGGAGGGAACAGCGATTTCAGTGATTTCGAGTGCTAAAAAAATAGTTGTTTTTGAACAGAAGGAGCCGCGTGTTTTTAGAGTGGCTGTGTAAGGTTTGGTTGTTTTAATATCCTAAATTTAATAAAAAGAATAAATTTCGGATATTTGAACATATTATTTTGAAAAAAAGAATTGATAGAAAGAACCATAAATAATGGTAATTGGCATTATTTTTGCTTTTTGAATTTTGTTAAGTAATTTTGAAAGAAAAATTTAATATTTATAAATTATTAATTTTGAGGAGTTTTTATATGAAGAAAAGCATTATCTACTCGCTACTGATAGGCATGATATTCAGCCTTGGAGTAGGTGAACTCTCCGCCCAACAGATTAAATTAGTTAAATCTGTTATGGGTTCGGGAGGTGTAGTTGCGTCCTCGAATTCCGCCAATTGGAAGATGTCGGGTATTGTCGGTCAGTTTGCTATCGGAAGATTAGCAGGTAGCGACGGTGGACAGGACATTAACGTTTGGCAAGGATTTTGGGTGCCAACAGGCATAACAACAGGTGTTGATACTCCGGGTGAAACCGCAGACGAGCATCAGTTGTTGAACTATCCCAATCCGGTTTCTTATTCTACAACGATTCGTTATGACCTTCCGGGTGCTGCAAAAGTTACCTTAAAGATATATAATGTGTCGGGAAGTCTCGTTAAGGTTTTAGTTGACGAGGTACAGGATGCCGGTATAAAGGAAGTAAATTGGGATGTTAAAGACCAAGCAGGTGAAAATCTTGCTTCCGGTTCTTATATGTATGAATTAACCGTAAGTCCCGCCCAAATGGCTGGCTTTGGTTCATTCCAACCATATTCGTTACGTAAAGTAATGGTTGTTGTAAAATAAGTCAATTAGATTTGAAATTTATTAAATAAAATGTTTTTTTGTATTACCGTAAAGGAGTTTTTTATGAAGAAGTTATTACTTCTCAGTATCTTAGCACTAATGGTGATGGTTTTCACTGACAGTGCTATGTCTCAGATCCCGAAGGTTTTTAATTATCAAGCCGCAATGAATGATGAGCTTGACAATCCGTTAAAAGACGGCTCGTACGTCGGTACTTTTGCTATTTACGAGCAAGAGTTTGGCGGACAACCTATTTGGGTTGAGATTCAGGACGTTACAGTAGCTAACGGTTTCTTGAACGTATATCTCGGTTCGAGAACACCTATTAACGTTGACTTTAACAAGCAGTTATGGTTGGAAATTAAAATCGGCAACGGAACACCGTTCCCGAGGTCACCTCTTGCATCTGTACCAACAGCTTTGAATGCAATTCAGGCTATTGATGCCGACACGGCAAAGGTTGCAATGACTGTTGTTGATGGCGCAATCACACAGGAAAAATTAGCAGCAAACGTTTCTGCATTCCCTTGGGGACCTGCAGGTGGCGACCTTGCCGGAACATATCCAAATCCGACATTGAACCCCGCCGCTGTTATCCGTAATATTCCTCCGGGAAGCATTACTCAGGATAAACTTGCTCCTAATATTTGTGTTACACCTTGCGGTCCTGCAAGTGGCGATTTGACCGGTGTCTATCCCGACCCGCTGATTGCCCCAGGTGCAGTTAAGACAGACCGTATCTTTAATGGTGCAGTTACTACAGTCAAAATCGCAAACGGTGCAGTTACAACTGCCAAGATTGCCGATTATGCTGTAACAAACGATAAAATCGCTCCCGATGCCGTTACAACAGATAAAATTTTGAACGGCACAATTAAATTAGAAGATTTTGACCAAGAAGTCGAAGATTATTACATTAATATTGGTGATGCCGCTGGCGGCGACCTTTATGGCACATACCCCGACCCGCAGGTTGGCGGATTAAGAAATGTTCCTATTAGTGATATCGCGGCTACTAACGGTCAAGTTTATATGTATGACGGTCCTAATGACGAATGGGTTGCCACAACTATGGACGGTGATGTTATTGGTGCTTATAATAATAATACTGTTCGCAAGTTCTGGAATGTACCTTTGAAAGACCAGCCGACCACACAGGGTGATATTTATATGTATCAGCAAATTACAAACGAGTGGATTATTGCTCAAGCCGCCGGCGATGTTACCGGTCCTTATGACCAATTAACAGTTGGTGCTTGGTTGAATGTTCCTCTTGAAGTTCCTACAGGATATAACTCAGGCGATTTGTGGTTCTATAATAATGGTGAATGGCATTCAAGACAGTTCTCAGCATTAGGTCCTCTTGTAGGTACCGGTTATGATGATGGCACAACTGTTAATCCTTTGAAAATTCGCGATGATGCCGCTTTCATTCCTGATGGTAGTGGTGCTGTTCTTTGGTTTGACGGAACTCCCGGAGCCGGTGGACAGTGGGTTGCTAACAAAGTTACACCGCAGAATTTGATGACAAGTAACACAGCCGATTCTTCTACAGACGGCATGGCTCTTACTTGGGACAATGCAGGCGGTATGATGAAATGGGATTATGCAACAGCACAAATTGTTACCGATGATATTACTATCGAAGGTAATGGTACTCCTGCAGAGCCGGTTAAACTGAAACACGTCTTTACGAATCAAGACCAGTTTACTAATAATAATGGTATTTCTGCAACAGACGCTCTTTCAATTAAAGAAGCCGGTATTGGAACATTTGAAATCGAAGACCGTTCAATCATTAGCATTGATATTGCTGCAGAAGCTGTTACACCTTTTGAATTAGAGCATACAGCAGTTACAGCCGGTACTTATGGTTCGAGAACAGAAGTTGCTCAATTTACGGTTGATGAAGATGGACGTTTGACGAATGCTGTCAATGTTCCTATCTTTATTGACGATGTTGCAACTTCTGACATTGATTTCCTCAATAATACACCTGTTGATGCTTTAGACCTACAGATAAAGGAAGGTGTAGTAGGAACAACTGAAATCGAAGACGGTGGCGTAAGAACTGCTGACATTGGCGATGCACAGGTAACAACAGATAAAATTGATAATCTTGCAGTAACAACACCTAAGATTGCTGACGAAGCTGTTACAACACCAAAAATTGCTGACAAAGCTGTTACGACCCAAAAAATTATGAACGGCGACCCGAATACATTTATGGTTACAGATAATTCATCAAATGCAAACTGGGCTCCTATTAATTTAAGAGATAATCATCTTGCAGGTAATGGCGTAAACGATGAAATCTATATTGTAAACAATGCTATTACTTCAGCTCTTATCCTTGATGGTGAAGTGAAAACCGTAGATATTGCCGATTATGCAGTAACAAATGTTAAAATCGCACCCGATGCCATTACAACAGATAAAATTAAGGATGGCGAAGTAACAACACCTGACATTGCAGACGGTGCAGTTACAACAGTGAAGATTCTTAATGGAACAATTCTAAACGAAGATATTGCAGACAATACAATTGGGGAAGTCAAATTAAACATTGCAAATGACCCGATTGCAGACTACGCATTAGTTTGGAATGGTTCAGCAATGGAATGGATGATTCCTTGGGGCAAAGTTCACACAGAGCATCCGGTTGTAGGTGACGGTACTGCTACTGACCCCGTAACACTTTATACTGATGGTGTTAATACTAATGATGTTCTTTATTTTAATGGAACTATATGGACAAACAGTCACGTTCAGACAGATATGATTGCAGACGATGCAGTTACTTCCGCTAAAATTGGTGATGGTGAAGTTCATACTGCTGACATTGCAAACGATGCAGTTACTTCCGCTAAAATTGACAACGGAACAATTGTCAATGAAGATATTCATGATGACACAATTGAATCTGGAAAGATTAGCGCTAATGGTGGTACTTCTTATCAAGCACTTGTTATTGATAATGCCGGTACTGATGTACACTGGGGAACACCTGCTGTCAATACATCTGGTTTCATAGTTGGAAACGGTATTGATAATACTACAAATGCTATCAAATTAAAAGACGGTACTTCAACCGGTAATGTTATTTATTGGACAGGTACTAATTGGGCAGATGCTCTTATTACACCTATGAATTTAAATACTGATAACACAGCTGACGGTACAACCGATGGTTACGCATTGGTTTGGGATAATTCTTTAAGTCGAATGAAATGGGCAGTTCCGGGTGCATCGGTAACAACCGGTATGCCTATTATTGGTGACGGTACACCTGCCAATCCTGTAACGATGTACACAGCTGGTGTTGGTGCTAACGAAGTTCTTTATTTTGACGGTTCAGCTTGGACAAACGGTCATGTTGCTACTGCTATGATCGCGAACGGTGCAGTAACAACACCGAAGATCGCGAACGGTGCAGTAACAACACCGAAGATCGCTAATTTAGCGGTAACAACCGGTAAATTAGCCAATGATGCAGTAACATCTGCTAAAATTCTTGATTTAACTATTGTAACAGATGATATTGCTGATAATGCAATTACACTTGCAAAGATGGCAGACGATGCGGTCGGACCAGATGAGTTAATGAGTACGACAGTTACAGCCGGTGCATACGGTACATCAACAGCAGTAGGAACATTCACAGTAGATGCAGACGGTCGTTTAACTACGGCAGCAAATGTTGATATTGTTGTAAATGATAACGGTACAACTTCAGACATTGATGTTATGGGAATCGGTTCACCGAGTGATGCGCTAAATTTCCAAATCAAATCAGGAACAGTAGGGACAACAGAATTGGCAGACGGAGCAGTAACAACCGCAAAGATTGCCGACGGTGCAGTAACAACTGCAAAGATTGCAGATGATGCAGTAACAACCGCAAAGATTGTTGATTTGGCAGTAACAACCGCAAAGATTGCCGATTTAGCAGTAACAAATGGTAAGTTAGGCGCTGATGCAGTAACAACAGATAAGATTCTTGACGGTACAGTTGCGACAGCAGATATTGCTAATAGTGCAATTACAGAAGGCAAGCTTCATGACGGTGCAGTAACAACATTGAAGATTGCTAATGATGCAGTAACAACAGTCAAAATCGCTGACGGCGCAGTTGCAACGGCAAAAATAGCAGATGATGCAGTAACGACAGCGAAGATTGCAGACGGAGCAGTAACAACCGCGAAGATTGCTAATGATGCAATTACACTTGCAAAGATGGCAGACAATTCAGTCGGAGCAGATGAATTAATAAGTACGACAGTTACAGCCGGTTCATACGGTTCTTCCACAGCAGTGGGAACTTTCACGGTTGACGAAGACGGACGATTGACCGCCGCAACCGATGTTGCTATTGATGTAGATGACAACGCTACAACATCAGATATTGATATTACAGGAACACCAAGTAATAATTTAGATCTTCAAATTAATGCCGGTGTTATCGGGACAACAGAATTGGCAGACGGAGCAGTAACAACCGCAAAGATTGCCGACGGTG
>CAZOOR010000046.1:0-4014 GCA_964581505.1 uncultured Hyphomicrobiales bacterium | reverse complement strand
TGCAGTAACGACAGCGAAGATTGCAGACGGAGCAGTAACAACCGCGAAGATTGCTGATTTAGCAGTAACAAACGGTAAGTTAGGCGCTGATGCAGTAACAACCGATAAGATTCTTAACGGAACAATCTTAACAGATGATATTGCAGATGGTCAGATTACAGCCGCAAAAATTATTGACGGTGCAGTAACAACATTGAAAATTGCAGACGGTGCAGTAACAACAGTAAAAATTGCAGACGGTGCAGTTGCAACGGCAAAAATAGCGGATGATGCTGTAACATCAGCCAAAATAGCAGACGCTACAATAGTTTCCGGCGACATTGCAAACAATACGATACTTCCTGTAAACATAAATGCAGGCGGTACACCAGGACAAGCACTTATTATTAATTCATCAAATGATGTTGCTTGGGGTAATCCTGATATTACACTTACTAATTTGCCGGATGCTACCACAGAAGGTCAAGTTATGTATTGGACAGGTACAGCTTGGGATTACTCAACTGCAACTGCTCCTACAACTGCTCCTAACCAAGTACTTGGATGGGATGAGACAAATCATACGCCGATATGGGTACCGGACGGACTCACAATTCCGTTTACTTATAACGATGACCCGGGTACAGGAGAGACAATGTTCTCATTGACATCAACTAATAACCAAACCAATGGTATTTATGTTGAAATTCCGACAAATGATGCCGCTGGTGCAACAGACCAATATGCTTTCAAAGCCAAAGGTGGTAACACAGGTTATCCGACTGCGGTTATTGAGCGTACATCCACTGCCGATTTGTCAAATGGTGCATTATTAGTTGATGTTACTATGACAGGTATGGAAGCAAACAGTTCCTCAATTAATGTAAAACAGACTGTAAACAATCTTGATCCGTATAGTACAGCTGGTGTATATTCTGTGAATAAAGTAAATAGTGGCAATACAGGACTTGAAAATGTTGTTCAGGCTGGCGGGTATTTCGTAGCTGATGTAACACCGAATACAGTAGCAGTTGGTGTCGGAGGTAATGCTTATGGCACAACTAATCAAGAGCTATATGGCGTAGCTGGTGTTGCTAACAGTAATAATTACTCTGGTGGCTTAACAGCCGGTGCAGCTGATAAAACAGCAGGTGTTTATGGTTATAACTTCGAAAACGGTGCAGAGGATGCCGGTGTTTATGCTGTTTCTAACGGCGGTCAGGCACTTATTGCTACTTCCGCTCCTGCAGCTGGTAATGCTAATGAAAACTATGTTGCTCGATTTGAGAACATATCTAATCCTCCTTCAAACGGTCGTACAGTATTAATAGAAGGATATTCTACAGACGCAGTTGGTTTAGACCCGACTGATGCTCAAGAAGCACCTCTCGTTGTACGTAACAACTGGGGTACATCACCGAAGATGGCTATCAAGACTTACGGCGATATCTGGGCAAACTCTAATGTTGGTGCAAATAACATCGTTGGTGTTGAGACAATTACATTAGGTCATACAGGTAACGGTGCTGGCTTGGCTAACTTCGCTGCTCCTACAGCAGCTGGTGCTCCTGTCAGCTTGAACGGCACAACGACTACTAACGCCGCATTGTTGATTAACGGTGCAGTTGGTGTCGGTACTTATGAACTCGACGTTGTCGGTGATATCAGATATACTGGCGAACTCTATGGTGGTTCTGCTACATTTGTAAACTTAACCGTAACAGGCACAAGTGATTTGCAGGGTAATGTAGCAAATTCAACCGGCGATTTGACATTAGGTGATAATGTTATCGTAACGGGCACAAGTGATTTGCAGGGTAATGTAGCAAATTCAACCGGCGATTTGACATTAGATGATAATGTTATCGTAACAGGCACAAGTAATTTGCAGGGTGATATTTCAAACAGTATCGGTACAAATCCTGTTAAGATTGCTGACGATTTAGAAGTAACAGGCGACTATGTACAGAGTGGTACAGGTTCTACGCAGTTAGGTTATCAAACAAGGACACTTGCTAACTTGAGTACTGCAACTGCAACAGTTGTTACTCTTACCGGTCCTGGTGGAGGTATAACTAATGCTCAATTGCCGGCTGGTACTAACGGACAAATTATGTATTTAGTAAATACAACAACAGCTAATGTTAATTTAGTACTAGCAGGTACTAGCTATACTATCCAGAATGGTAATATGGCAGTAATTGTTTATGCCGCAGGTTCATGGAGAGTACAGTCATAATTTAGCAAAATCGGAAAGTCGTTTTTTAATAAAACGGCACGTAATAAAAAACCTTTCGCTTTCGAGCGAAAGGTTTTTTTAATTAATACTAAGAGTAAAATATATCCTCCTCTTTCTAAATATATTTATCGAAAAAATATACCAAATGATTGGTATTGTCTAAAATTTGAATAGAATCTATTTTTGAACTATGCAGTGATAATAGATAGGAATAACTATTTATAGATTGTTGTAGTGATAAAAATATTATTATAAATGGAATAATACGAATATGAAATATAAATTTATTGAGGGTAAAAAAAGAATGAAGAAGTTACTGTTTATTATTTTGACAGTTTTTGTTTTGTTTTCTACGCAAAGGGCAGATGCTCTGGAAAACTTTTTTTATAGATGGTATGCTGTTGACGGTTTGGGACAATATATACCTAATACAACAGATTTACAAGTTCGTGTAGGTATAAGAAAAGGTACGATAACGCATTATCAGGAAATTCATACAGGAGTATCAACCGACCAATTTGCAATATTTACATTGGAAATAGGTGGCGGTACACCAACATCAGGATATGATACAACAGATTTGCGAGGCATTATATTTTTGGCAGATGTCAGATTGAAGGCAGAAGTAAGTCAAGATGGTGGTAATACTTGGTCAACTGTTTTAGTGGGTGAGTTAGCGGCTTTGCCGGCACCACCGGTATTGGACTTGGTTCAGCACGAAATATATATAGGTGGTTCTGATGATAAAGCCCAAGCAAGAGTAGTAGGTGGCGATTTGACTGCAAGTAATAGTGGCGGAATAGCAGATTTTCAGATAGTAGAAAATGCAGTAACGAATATAGAGCTGGCAGATGAATCGGTTACAAATGCGATAATAGAAAATAGTACAGAATTTGTAGAGATTCAGAATGCGGCAGGTGTTTCGCAGTTTTCAATTACGGACGGTAGCAGAGGGCTGAGATTTGAAGGAACAGGTGCGGCAAGTATATCATTTGACGAGACATCGCATAAGGTAACAGTGAATGTAGCTGGTGCAAGTAATTTAAATGATTTAATAAATGCTCAGTATTTGGTATATGGTGTAGAAGCAAACTTGCCGAATTCGAGAGTATTTAGAGCAGGTAATGCCTTTAGCGTAACACCCGGTACATCGGAATACACATATAATGTTTTATATGATGATGTAACAATAGGAATAAACGCAAGCAATGAGCTATATCTAAAGGACGGTGCGGTAACCGCAGCAAAATTAGATGATAGTGGTGCGATGGGTGATAGATTGGTGCAAATTATAAATAATGCAGATAACGAAATCTTATCTGATGATTTATTATCCGATAATGTAGTATTTTTTGATTCAACGCCTGAGCCTGGGGACATTGATGGTTCTTATGAAGACGGTTTTACTATTGTTGATGATGCAGTAACATCTGCCCATATAACCAATGGAACAATTAAACCCGAAGATATGGATACATCTAATCCTTTTGGCATAGATATAACAGGCAATGCAGGAACATCAGATAAAGTCAATCATAGTTTATCGCAGGGTGCCGGCATAACAGCCTTTACCTTTGACGGTAGCGGCGATGCCACAGTAAGCATAGCAGACGGTGGCGTAACAAGTGGTATGATTGAAGACGGCACAATCACAAGTACGGATATAGCCGATGAAGCAGTAACCACAGCCAAATTAGCAAACAAAGCAGTAACAACCGGTAAAATAGCCAACGGCAATGCAAATCAAATATTAGTAACGAATGCGGCAGGTGATGCCGCCGAGTGGACAGATGATT
>CAZOOR010000045.1:0-23127 GCA_964581505.1 uncultured Hyphomicrobiales bacterium | reverse complement strand
CATTTTCGGTAAGAAAAGGTAATTTATCGCCTGTGTGCATCAGGTCTTTAACAGAGAGAATTAGATTGCGTCCAAGCTGACCCAATGGATGCTGACGCGAAAAATCACGAACGGTTACTTTTTTATACTTAATAACAGCGGCGGCAAGAGCATCGCCGATAGCAAGTGAAACCAAAGCACTTGCCATTGGTGCAGTATTTAATGGACAACCTTCTTCTTCGACATAGGCATTCAGCCAATAATCCGAATTTTGAGCCAAGTATGATTTTGCATTAGCCGAAATAGAAACAATCAATGCTTCCCTACTACGAAGATACGGTAAGACTTCTGCAATTTCCGCAGTGGAACCGCTTTTAGAAAGAAGAAGACAAACATCACCGCTTTCGACAATACCCAAATCGCCGTGCATAGCATCGCTCGGGTGCATAAAATATGCAGGAACACCAATGCTGGCGAAAGTTGCGGCAATTTTGCGGGCGATGATACCGGACTTCCCCACTCCGGAAACAATCAATTTCTTTGCAGTCGCAATCTTACTGACAATAGTTATAAAATCAGAGTTTAGATTATCACTTACGGCTTGCAATGATTTGCTTTCAATTGCGAAAACATTTTTTGCTACGGACATTATTTCGTCATTTTTCATAATTATTCAATTCATATTGACAAATATACTTTGTAAAAATAAGAAATTTTTTCATCTGTTTTGGGTGCAATTGAAAAAATATTTAGTTTGTTTTGCTTTTGATTAAATAATAAGTATATTGCATATCAATTAATGAATATGAATCGGGCTTGCGGAGGGAGTGCCTGCGGAGCAGGCGGGAGAGGACGAAACCACATTCCCCGGTACATTATACACTTTCACAACCTCACCCTGAAGGATGCGGTTTGGTAGCAATTTTTTCTACACTTTTCTACATTTCTTCTACATATACCTATTACTTTTCAAAGAACGTGGAGTAAGTGAACACTCGTTTGCAATATAATGGAATTGTGATGTGGCGACAAGAAAACGGTTTTAAAATAATTTTAATGGAACAGCCGACATACCCCTATCTTCCCTCTCCGTCAAAGCTTCGCTTTGCCACCTTTCCTTGTTCTGTCTTATGCAAAAAATATGTTTACAGCCACTCCTCACCCCAGCGCCAAAAACCCAAAAACAGCAATTTTGCATTTCTTACATTCCTACATTAAATTATATTTTGTATTTTTGAATATCAGATAAATAAAAAGGAAAAGATAATGTTCGCAAACAGAATTGAAGGAATGGAAACGTCTATTTTTACGATAATGAGTAAGTTGGCGTTTGAACACAAGGCGGTTAATCTCGGACAGGGTTTTCCTGATTTCGACGGACCGGCTTGGATTTTTGATGCGGCTTATAAGGCAATGAAGGAAGGGAAAAATCAATATGCCCCTATGCCCGGGATTTTGTCGCTCCGCAAAACACTTGCAAATAATTATAGGAAATATTATGGTTTGGATATTGACATTGCAAACGGATTTTGTATTACTGCCGGAGCAACGGAAGCCTTATACTCAACTATTATGGCGTATATTCAGCACGGTAATGAAGTTATTATGTTTGAACCTGTCTATGACGCACATCTTGCAGACGTAAAAATGGCAGGCGGCACAGCGAGATTTGTTACATTACGCCGTCCTGATTTTTCTTTCGATTTCGACGAACTTGCCGCAGAAATTAATGAAAATACAAAAATGATAATTCTTAATAATCCCCACAATCCAACGGGCAAGGTGTACTCTTACGATGAATTGAAGTATATAGCAGAACTTGCAATTAAACATAATTTAATTGTACTCAGTGATGAAGTCTATGAGTTTATCACTTATGACAATGCAAAACATATACCGATTGCCACATTACCCGGAATGTACGAGCGGACAATTACCATTTCGTCAGCAGGCAAAACTTTTAGTTTGACAGGCTGGAAAATAGGTTGGGCTTGCGGTGAACCGAAACTAATCGAAGGCGTTATGAAGTCCCATCAATGGACGACATTTGCGGTGAATACACCTGCCCAGCATGCTATGGCTTATGCTTTTTCGCAATTAGATGATTACCTGCCGGATTTTAAAAAAATGTATTTATCAAAACGTGATTTAATGTACAAATTATTGCTCGGCACAGCATTTAAACCGCATAAACCGCTCGGTAGTTATTTTATGATGGTGGACTTACCTGATGACAAAATGAATGCCGAAGAGATAGCCAACGATTTGGTAATTAATTATGGAGTGGCAACAATACCTCCGCATGTATTTTACGGAAGGTCGGAGGAAGGTAATAAAATGTTACGTTTGTGTTTTGCAAAAAATGATGAGACAATCAAAGCAGGCATCGAAAAACTGAATAATTATGAATGAGTATTATATGTATAAGGCAATTCTCGAAGCTGAGAAAGCGGCGGGAAATGACGATGTACCCGTAGGTGCAATTATTGTTCGTGATGGTAAGATTATCGGTCGCGGCTACAACCAAGTAGAAAAGAAAGGCGACTCACTTGCTCATGCCGAATTAATTGCTATACGACAAGCGATAAAAAAAACAGGACATAAGCATTTGCTTGATTGTACGATGTACATAACATTGGAACCATGTTCGATGTGTGCCGGTGCTATTGTACTGGCACGTATTCCGAGACTTGTTATCGGCGCCAAAGACCCAAAGACAGGTGCCTGCGGCTCTGTAATGAATATTGTGCAAGATGACAGGCTCAATCATAGATGCGAAATAACAAGAGGGATTCTTGAAACGGAATGCTCTAAACTATTAAAAGATTTTTTCAGAATGATACGAGTAAAGAAAATCAAATGAAAGAAAAAAATGCTATAGAAGCGGCTTTATACATTGTTCCAACCCCAATTGGCAATTTAGAGGATATTACTCTACGTGCAATTAATGTTTTAAAAAATGTTACTATGATTGCCAGTGAGGATACTAGAAGAACAGGGCAATTACTAAAATCACTCGAAATTCCACATAAGAAGTTTATTAGCTATCACGACTATAACGAGCGGCAAAAGGCGGAGCAAATTGCCGATTATATAGAGCAGGGACAGAGTGTTGCACTTGTTTCCGATGCAGGTACTCCGGGCATTTCCGACCCCGCGTACAGATTGTTGAACGCTTGCATAGAACGCCAAATAAAACTTATACCACTACCGGGGGCAACGGCATTTGTACCGGCACTGCTTGCAAGTGGATTTGGTACCGATAAGTTTACATTCTTTGGTTTTCCGCCACATAAAAAAGGCAGAAAAACATTTATAAAAATGATTGCAGATACAAACTTTACGGCAATTCTGTATGAATCACCTTTCAGGGTAGTTAAACTCATTAATGAATTTATTGATGCCGGTATGGAAGAACGCAATATTTGTATAGCAAGGGAGATTACAAAATTACATGAGGAATTTATTCGCGGCAATGTAAGTGAATGTGCAGAAATAATTAAAGAACATAAAAACCTAAAAGGCGAGTTTGTCATTGTAGTTGCCCCACCGAGCAATTAATAATATACATCATCTTACGTTTCTATTCTTTTATATAAATGCAAATGAAAATGCGAAGAATAAAATTTTTCTTTTTAACAGCCTTCACAATATTGCTATCACTATCTGCACAGTCTAAGCAGAATAATACTTGGATTGTCCAACTAAAAAATAATAAAGCATACGATAATACATTATCTGCGGATAAAATCACAACTCCACTTTTTGTTAAATTATTAAGAAATTATACGAAAAATGCTGATATACCTTTATCCACCCGTAAAAGCAAACTTATAAACTCGCTTTTATCATATAGAACCATTAGGCTAAATAACAATGAATTATCAAAACTTGACAGGAGTAATATTCTGCTACTTGAACCTAATTATGTTTATCGAATAGAACAAGACAATACAAAACCAAATGACCCGCGCTATAATGAACAGTGGGCTTTGAAATATCTATCACTCGAAAAAGCATGGCAAAAAGCAACAGGCAATGGTATTATTGTCGGTGTTGTAGATACAGGAATTGAATGGGAACATAAAGATTTGAAAAAGCAATTATGGATTAACTCAGCAGAGGATATTAACGGAAACGGCAAATTCGATGCATGGTCATCATCAAAACAAATAGATGGTGTTAGCGGCGATTTAAATGGTATCGATGACGACAGAAATGGTAGTATTGATGACGTTATTGGTTATGATTTTGTTAATCAGCAAATAACCAATCTCGGAGACCATAAAGATTATGACCCTATCCCTGTTGATGAATACGGACATGGGACTTTGGTTTCCGGCGTTATTGCCGCCGAACACAATAACCACATTGGTATTGCCGGTATTGCCTACAATGCCAAAATATTAACAATGCGTGCTTTCGATATAACAGGACAAGGAACATCTGACAATATAGCATCGGCAATCATATATGGAGTATTGAACGGCGTCAAAGTCTTTAATTTGAGTTTTGGCGAAAAAGAAAATTCGTCATTAATGCAAGACGCAATTAATTTTGCAATTGAATCCGGTTGTGTTGTAGTTGCCTCTTCCGGTAACGAAGGGAGCGATGCGCCGCATTATCCCTCAGACTACGAAGGAGTAATCTCAGTCGGCTATTCCAAAAAGGACGGAAGACGGAACGGATTTAGCAATTATGGTTCAAGGCTTGACTTACTTGCACCCGGCACATTCATATTAACAACTTCATTCACCGGCAAATATAGACTTGCATCGGGTTCATCTCTTTCGGCTCCATTTGTTTCCTCTACTGCCGCATTATTACTGGAAACAAAGCCCACACTCTCCCCTATTGATGTTCAGGGAATTATTGACAACTCCGCTGATGACGGTGGACGAGATGGTTGGGATATATTTTTCGGAGCAGGCATTCTGAATATTAATCGCGCATTGGATTTTACGGGCAGAACAAATCTTACGATAACTCAACCGCAAAATGAGCAAACTGTTTTCAAATCGGAAACATCTGTAATTTCATTTACAGGCTCTATCATTGTACCATTAATTAATGAATACATACTTTATCTGGGAGAAGGATATAATCCTGAGAAATGGACTAAAATCGCTGGCAGTACTAATCAAATAAAGAATGATACGATATTTTCATTAAATACAAATAATCTCAAAGACACGGCATACACATTCAGAATACTCGTTAAATTGAGAAATAATAATACAATCGAAAAACGAGTATGCTTCAATATTGCTAACAACAAGAATGATATTAGATTTCTCAGTATAAATAAACTACCCGCTTATGCTAATGGAAAAAGAATTATGCTATTAGGTATTGAGACAAATATACCTACTGTTACATATATTACGCTTACCGATAACAATGGCGAAAAACATAGTTTTAGTGATTTACAAAAAAGAACAAAATTTCACATTATTCCTATTGACGACCATATACAACCCGATACAGACTACAATTGTAAAATATCGGCAACACCCGATATACTTACAAAACCACAGACTAACAAGGATATTTCTATTAGAATTAATGACGACAAGTTTTCAATAGATAAATTTATCAAGAAAAAATATTCAACTACTCTTAGCTATATCTATAACAAAACCGGAGACTTCAATTCGGACGGCAAACAGGAATATATAGCCAATGACATAACACATGGTATTTGGAGTGGAACAGATGTTTATCAGTTCAATAACAATGAATTGATAAAACGAGACAGTACTAAGGAAATATCATTACCGGTAGGCATAGGCGATTCCAATGGAGACGGAATAGATGAAGTATTGACGAGAAATGTAGGTTCTACAAAATTATATCAATCAAAGCTTTCGCAATATTCACTATTCTCGAATATTCTTTTTTCGGATACTACATCTGGAAATTTATTTGCCGGCACTATGTATGATTTTACCGGTGATGGCAAGGAAGAACTTGTTTGTTACTCCGATACAGCCGTATATATTATATCTTATGTCAATAAGCATTATCAAATAATAGCAAGCGCTATGCTTGACGGAAAATACAGGAGAATCGGCACAGCTCCAGGTATCGCTTGCGGTGATTTTGACGGTGATAGCAATGATGAATTAGCATTTGGAAATGATAGAGGTAATATCTTTATTTTTGAGTTCAAGAACAATTCCCTACATCTCGAATATTCCAATACTATTAATTACTCATACTCGCCCCAATATATAACAACTGCCGATATTGACAATGACGGTAAACCGGAAATAGCTATCGCCAATTTTGGCACTGCCCCACTATTCGGTCGGAATGTCAATGCTGAACCAATTTGGTCGCTCAAAATACTAAAAAGCATAGAAGCGAACAATTACGGATATATGTTTGGTGAATATTTTTACGGAGTAAAGCAAGGTAGTACTCCCGCCGGTGTATTTTTTCGTAACGGACTTTCGGCAGGAGATATAGGACTTGGAACTGATGCCATTCTAATGTCTCCTTTTCCAAGTATGTATATTTTTACTTGGAACAAAACTAAAAATAAAATGAACCCTTTCTGGTATTATCCTTCTGCTTTTGCAAACTCTGCTATTATACACGATTTTGACGGGAATGGTGTAAACGAGTTTGGATTTTCCACCGGCAGAGCTACGGAATTTTTTGAATATTCAAAAAATATATACAAGCCCAATATGCCTGTCGAATTCGAGGGTTGGTCAATTAGTAACGATAAAGTATATTTACAATGGAAAAGCACGGCAACCAATAATTCGCCCAATGCCACAAAGTTCTCTCTATTCTACGGTAGAAGTAACGGCGAATTTATCAAAATATTAGGCACTACCGAAACCGATAAACACATTCATTCATTCAGCGGACTAATAGAAGGCAATGATTATTGGTTTGGCATTGCATCAATATCAAATACAGGCAGTACAAGTGATACATTAATTAAATTAATTCACCATCACAAGCCCATAAAATTAAAAAGTATCAAGCAAATCAACCGTAAGCGTTTTTCATTTTCATTCACAGGCAAAGTGCCGCAGCACCCTCTACTCCCAAGTACGTTGTCAGCAAATAGTCAACTGCCCGATGTAATCACACGTGCTAATGATTCTACCTTATTAGCCTTTTGGAATTCCCCATTACCAACAGGTAATGTTACATTCACTGCTAACTCATTTAGAGATTATTATAATGCTCCGAGTATGCCTGATACTATTATTATTAATATATCTGATGACATTCCTCCTCCCGATGAATTATACTTAAAGAATATTAAAGTCATATCATTTTATGAATTGGATTTACAGTATTCAGAACCTGTTAATCAAAATGAAGCATTAATTATCAGTAATTATCTATTGAGTCCTAACGGCAGAATAGAATCAATAAACAGAACCCAAAACCCTTCCATAGTGCATATACAATTAGATAGGAATTCTACAATCGGTCCCTTAGGAAAAGATTACTCCTTGACTGTCAAAAATGTGCATTCAAAGAGCGGCAAACCAATGACCAAAGGTGCAGGTAATACAATTTCTTTCACTTTTCAATCAAATGAATTGTCAAACGCATTTGTTTATCCAAATCCGATAAGAATATCCACTACTGCGTCTGTCTATTTTGCTAATCTAACTTATTATGCCGAAGTATATATATATGATTTGGAAGGAAGAGAAATAGCAGTATTGAAAGAAACAGACGGCAATGGCGGTGTCGAATGGAATTTACATAATAAGAATAATAATAGAATAACTACGGGTGTATATTTATTCAATGTGAAAGGCAAGTCGAAAGACGGAGAAAATATTGAAAGCGGGCTGAAAAAATTTGCTATAGTCAGATAGCACCAACTATTAGCACTTCTCGTTCCAGATTAATACCGAATTCATTATAAACGGAGCGTTTAATATTTTCGGATAGTTCGTAAATATCCATTCCTGTTGCATTGCCATAATTCACAATGATTAGAGCATGCTTATCATATACAGCGGCATCGCCAATACGTTTGCCTTTCCAACCGCAACGCTCAATCAACCAAGCGGCAGATATTTTGAAACTACCGTCCTCTTGTTCGTAACCGGTTAGTCCGGGTACATTCTTTTTCAATTTATCAAATGTAGTTTTATCAATTTGCGGATTTTTAAAAAAACTGCCGGCATTGCCTAATAAATCAGGTGAAGGTAATTTCGACATACGGAGACGGGAAACAGTATCATAAACGAATTGTGCATCTGGTTTTTCAATAGCAAATTTATCGGCTTCCTGCTTCAAAGCAGTATAAGATAAATTCGGCTTATCAATTTTCGATAATTTATATTGTACAGATGTAACAACAAACTTGTTTTTTAGTTCACTTTTAAAAATTGAATTGCGATAAGCAAATTTACAATCGTCAATATTCATTTCCTCAAATTGAGCTGTATTTAGATTAAAACCTCTGAGTGAATGGAAATAATCTTTTTGTTCAATGCCGTAAGCACCAATATTCTGTACAGGGGCGGCACCCACAGTTCCCGGTATTAGAGCAAGATTTTCCAAACCGTAATATTTATTATTAAGACAAATAGTAACAAAGTTATGCCAGTTTTCCCCTGCTCCAACTTCAATAATCACATATTCATCATTGTATTTGATAATTTTCATTCCCCTTAAAGCAGAATGAATTAGCAACCCTTTGTAATCATCAAGAAAAAGAATATTAGAACCACCACCGAGAAAGAGCAAATGTTCGTGAGCAAACACCCCGCTTTGAGCCATTGATAGAAGTTCATCTTCGTTGCGTAGCAACAAATATTTATCCGCACGTACATCTATGCCGAATGTATTATATTGCTTAAGCGATATGTTTTTTAGGATATTCAAAAAAAATACAGTCTGATTTTGCAAGATATAGGAACGGGGCTGTCCCTGCGACAACCCCGTAATAAAGAAAAACTATTAGAATCAATCTTTTTTCAAAGCCGGGTGAGTCATTTCAGCCGGTTTGATATATTCATCTATTTGTTCAGCAGTAAGAATACCGAGTTCGACTGCCGCTTCCTTCAATGTAAGTTTATTCTTGTGTGCATATTTAGCAATTTTTGCGGCTTTATCATAACCGATATGTGGATTGAGAGCCGTAACAAGCATTAATGAACTATTGAGAAAATGTTCGATTTTTTCATTATTCGGCTGAATACCGACTGCACAATACTCATTAAACATCAAACCGGAATCCGCAAGCAGACGAACGCTCTGAATAAAATTAAAGATAATTACAGGTTTGAATACATTAAGCTCAAAATTACCCGATGCACCTGCAAAATTAATCGTTGTATCATTACCAAACACCTGTGTTGCTACCATTGTCATTTGCTCGGATTGTGTCGGATTAACCTTACCGGGCATAATGGAAGAACCCGGCTCATTTTCAGGGATTAATAATTCGCCGAAACCGGCACGCGGACCTGACGCCATCCAACGTACATCATTAGCAATTTTCATATAGCTTGCGGCTATTGTTTTCAATGCACCATGTGCAAAAACGAGAGCATCGTGTGTTGCAAGTGCTTCAAATTTATTAGGTGCAGATACAAACGGCAGATTTGTATATTCGGCAATCTTTGCCGCAACGCGTTCCGCAAATTCCGGATGTGCATTCAAGCCTGTACCAACAGCAGTTCCACCAAGTGCCAATTGGTATAGATGAGGCAGTACGAGAGAAACTCGTTCAATAGCCTTATCAAGCATATGGACATAAGCGGAAAATTCCTGTCCGAGTGTCAGCGGTACGGCATCCATTAAATGCGTCCTACCAATTTTAATTATATCTTTGAAATCATCGACTTTTTTATTCAATGTATTTCTCAATATTGCCAATGTAGGTAACAAACGGTTGTTCAATTCTTCCGCGGCGGCAATGTGCATTGCTGTCGGAAACGTATCATTTGATGATTGAGATTTATTTACATCATCATTCGGGTGAATAGGCGTCTTACTACCTCTTTCGCCGCCGGCTATTTCAATCGCACGGTTTGAAATAACTTCGTTGGTATTCATATTGGACTGTGTGCCGCTACCGGTCTGCCAAATAGAAAGTGGAAAATGCTCATCAAGTTTGCCTTCAATTACTTCATCGGCAACTTTCATAACCAGTTCAGCCTTATCCTTATCCAATACACCCAAATCCGCATTTACGGCGGCGGCGGCTTTTTTCAAAATACCCATACCGCGAATAACTTCACGCGGCATTGTTTCATGACCAATTTTAAAATGAATTAACGAACGTGCTGATTGGGCGCCCCAGTAAACATCTGCCGGTACTTCAATTTCGCCCATTGTGTCTTTTTCGATTCTCATTTTCATCATATTATCCCAATTAATAATTTAACATATATGTATTTAAAGAAGTTTTATATTAATTTCATTGAACGTCAAAACAAATTAAGAAATGAATTAATCAATTACAAAATCTTATTGTTAATATTCCGGTTGCTCAATAAATCTATCCAAACTTGATTTCCTGTTTTCGCTAACTATATTCTGCTTCTCAGCAATCATATTTTCAATATATTTTCCGAGAATATCAAATTCCAAATTAACGGAATCACCTGCTTTTAGATTATTAAAAGTAGTATTTTCCCAAGTATGAGGTATTATTGCCAGCATAAATCTATCCTGCTCTACCCTTGCACTTGTCAGGCTAATACCATCAACACAAATAGAACCCGAATTGACAAGATATTTAGCAAATTTTTGGGGAAAAGAAATCCAAACATTCACAGCAGTTCGCTCCTTTTGTATTGAATAGACCTTACCAATACAATCAATATGCCCCTGAACAATATGACCACCAAGCCGAGCATTCAATTTTAAAGCCCGTTCCAGATTGACCGTATCACCTGCACGCAATTTTCTGAATGTGGTTTTCCGTAGAGTTTCTTCGACAGCTACTACTTCAAATGAAACGGGTGAACAGGCAACAACAGTTTGGCATACTCCGTTTATTGCTACGGAGTCATCAATTTTTATTTCCTCCGTAACAATTTTTGATGAAACAGAAATGCGGAAACCACCCCCGTCAGGTCTTATTGATTTGATTTTCCCTTGTTCTTCTACTAATCCGGTAAACATATTTCACCTCTCAATAACCGTTATTCTCAATATATTCAATAATCTTATTCTTTAATGTGTCAATTGTCATATTCTTAACCCTTGCACCAGCCGCTTGCTTATGCCCGCCACCATCTAAAAATACAGCAATTTGCCTTACATCATATCCAATTTTAGCACGGAAAGATGAACGTATTTCACCGTTTTCTTCCTCCATAAGCAAAACCGCAATTTTCACAGTATCCACAGCCAATAAACTCTCGACAATACCCTCCGTCTGTTCTTCTGATGCTCCTGTTTCTTTATAGTCGAGCCGTTTAATTATCGAAACACAAACGCTATCGTTAAAATATGTTTCAATATTTTCATATACTCTACCTTTCAGACGCATAGCGGAAATAGGAAAAGAATTATATACTTTGTCATAAGCCTCCACAGGGTTAGCCCCGCTTTCAAGGAGTGCAACAACAATACGATGAACATCAGCATTTGTTTGGGAAAAGCGGAAACTGCCGGTATCGGTCATAATAGCCGTATATATTGCTTGTGCCGCTTCTTTCGATAAAGAATATTCCTTATCACTACTAATAATTTCATAAACCAGCTGGCCGGCTGATGCGGCATTTGGATAGACATAGTAATAATCGCAAAAATCTTCCGGTCCAAGATGATGGTCAATCATTATTTTGGACGCATTGCTTTTGAGTAGATGCGACTCAATATTGCCCACTCGTCCTGCTGAATTTAAATCAACAATGATAAAAAGCTCGGCTTCCTCAATTATTACCGAATGAACATTTTCTTCGAACGATTGAATTACATTGCCATAATTGATAAATTTCAAATTGGACGGATAGGAAAAAGGAATAAAACCATTTACAGTTTTCCCCCTACTTTTGCAATAATCAATAATGCCATACGCCGAGCCGATAGCATCACCATCGGGATTTTTGTGTGTTAGAACAACAATATTATCATTTACATCTATCAGTTCTATGATTTTATTAATATCTGCTCTTTTTTCGTCTAATAAATTGTTTTCGATTGCCATATATTCGTTAAATTTGTTGTGAACTATTATTTAGAGACGCTATCAATTATCGCAAATTTTAAATGAAAGAAGCAATACTCTATACAAAACACAAAGATAACAAAATTAAATGTAATCTTTGCGCCCATTACTGCGAATTGAATACAGGACAATATGGCATTTGCGGTGTACGCCGAAATATTGACGGCATACTATATTCACTTAACTATGGTATGCTTAGTGGAGTGGCAATCGAAGCAATTGAGAAAAAACCATTCTACCATTTTGCCCCCGGTACCGATGTTCTTTCCTTTGGTCTTCCCGGTTGCAATTTCCGATGTAGCAATTGCCAGAATAGCAGTTTGTCCCAATCAGTCAAAACCGAACGCCATTTACTTAATGCACATAAGCGGAGCAATACTGAAGCACTTGTCAATTATGCTATGCAAAATGATATTTCTGGTATTGCATATACATACTCCGAACCAACCGTATTTTTCGAGTATGCTTATGATTTAATTAAAAATTTCAGACGCAATACAGAGACTCGTCATCTCAAACAGATGTTTATCTCGAATGGTTTTCTCAGCAAGGAATTACGCGAACTAATTCTTGAAGAGAATCTGCTTGATGCCATTAACATCGATTTGAAGTTTATGGATAACAAAAAATATAAAAGAATAACCGGCGGGACTCTACAAGCTGTTTTGGATAATATTGAAGCATTTGCAGACTCTTCGGTTCATCTCGAAATTATCAACCTCGTAATACCGGACGAAAACGATAGCGATGATGATTTCCGTAAAATTGCAAAATTTCTGTCTTCACTTGACAAGAAAATACCTCTTCATTTCAGTCGTTTTTTTCCCTATAATGAAATGTATGATAAAAAGCCAACACCACTTGAGCGGCTTATATCCGCAAAACAAATATCGGAAGATTTTGGAATGAACTATGTGTATATAGGAAATACCAATATTGAGGACAGTTCCGATACTTTTTGTCCGAAATGCAATTCATTACTGTGCAAACGCCGCGGCTACAGTACATCTTTTGAGAATATCATAAAAGATAATCAAAAGTATTATTGCAATATTTGTGGGTTTGAACTCAATATCAAATAAATTTTTTTCATTTTTTCTGTGACGTTTTCGGGTTTAATGTGTCATATATATAGGGTGATGTACAATTTTTGAAAAAGTTTTTTATTTTATAAAATATTATTGAGGGTTTCAGGAATGTTTGAACAAAAATTTGAAGAAAATTTCAGAGCAGTATTATTAGTATTGACATTAACGATATTTGCAACAATAAATACATATCCGCAAAACATCGTAATAAATGAAATAATGACATCAAATTTTAAAAAAGATTATGACGAGAATTATAAAACACCAGATTGGATTGAACTATACAATCCGAGCAATGATACTGTAAATTTAAAGGGGTATAGAATATCTGATAATAGTAGTTTTGAAAATGCTTGGGTATTTCCCGATACAGTAATTAACCCACATTCATATTTAACACTATTTGCCTCTGGTGAAAACCGCCATTATTCCAAAACATTTGTCATAGAATCCACCGGCATGCCATTCTATTATAGTTTCGATAATGATAATTTTTCGTTTGCATATATTCCTATCAGTGGAAATTTCGAATGTACGATTGAAATATCATCAATGATAAATCCAACCACATACTCACAAGCTATAATTATGTTACGCGAGAATCTAACAAATTCATCTAAATATGCTGGTATAGTTTGTCAAAATCCAATACTTGCATCGTTATATATATTACAATCCAGAATGAAAGAAAAAACCATTCCAAAAGACATTATTTTTTATAACACAAAACCTGATTATCCTCATTGTAAATTTCGTTTAAAACGTGAAAATGATGATATATACGGTTATGTACAAACCGAAAGATTTTTTTGGAATGTTAAGAATAAAATAAAATTTCATACGAATAAAGATACTCTATATCTTGGTATTGGTTTTGCAAGCGGAACAAATGAAAGATCAGCAAAATTAAATATTAAACATATCATTTTAAATAATGACACACTGCCTTTCGATTCTCTTCGTTTCAAATCAATAAATACACTTCATAAAGGAAAGATGTATTATTCGAATGAATTGCATACGAATTTCAAATTATCCCGAAAGAAAGATACGCTATATTTATGGGATTTAAAAGGAACTATGATTGATTATTTACATTACAACAATCAACTTACTAATGTATCTCTGGGTCGCTTTCCCGATGGTTCTTCAAATTTTCAATATATGCCAAATCCATCTTTTAATTCAAAAAACAAGTCAGGCTTCATTGGAATTTGCAAAAAACCTGAGTATTCTATTGAAAGTAGCTGGCATAAGAATTCAATTGATATTAGTATTATCAACAAAGAAAAAGATGCTGAAATATATTACACAATAGATGGTTCGTCACCTGACACAAATTCAAAAAAATACGCTAATAATCTAATCCATATTTCAAAGAATACTGTAATTAGAGCTATATCTACAAAGTCCGGTTATATTAGCAGTCCAATTAATACAAATACATATTTCATCAATGATTCAGCATCAATTCCAGTAATATCATTTGTTACAGACTCAATTAATTTATATGGTGAAAAAGGAATCTTTAACGAAAAGAATTATTTCAATAGGCGAATTGAAATTCCAGTTAATTTTGAAATCTTTGACAGGAATCATCATCTTTTTTTTGAATCAACAGCCGGCGCTAAATTAAGCGGTCAAGCAACGGTTAATTTGCCTCAAAAATCCGTTAGGGTCTATGCCCGAAATGTGTATGGTAATTCGAGCTTTAATTATCCATTTTTTGGCAACAAAGGATTGGGAAAATATAAAACCCTTATTTTTAGAAACGGTGGCAATACTTGGTCATATGCATTCCTACGAGATGTATTTTCACATGTACTGTCACAACAATTACCCTATTCGCAAGTCAGAGCATTCCAACCTGCTATAATGTATATTAACGGTGAGTATTACGGGATACAAAATATAAGGGAACGTCTTGATGCGCCATATTTCCATATTAAGTACAAAATCCCTGAGGATTCTATAAATATTATTGATGATTTAATTAAATTGAAAAATGGAATTTCATATAATTATTTTTCAACATTGAATAAAATTATAGAAATGGATATGAGTACTAGTCAAGCTTATGAATATCTTGATTCTCATATTGCTTTAAATAATTTTACAGACTTTTTTATAATGCAACTATTTGTTGCAAATACGGATTGGCCCTGGAAAAATCAGCAAATGTGGTCATCGCCATCTCTTGATAATAAATGGAGATGGAACTTTACGGATATGGATTTTACTTTAGGTATAAACAGTTGGCCTTCCTACAATATGTTCTCACGCATAGTAGTTGATAGTTTTTTCCATTTCCCGAAAATATTTTTAAAAGTACTTGAAAACACGACATTTAAAAATAGATTTTTAAACCGAACTGCAGACTTGTACAACACAGTATTTAAGCCCAAAAATGTATTAAATATTTTCGATAGTCTTGTGACAATTATCCGACCGGAAATATCACGTCATCATACTAAGTATAATAATTCTGTCAAAAATTGGAAAAAAAATGTTTCAGACATTAGAGGATATATAAAAGCTCGATATAGATATTTCCCAAAAGCATTTATTGACTATTTCCACCTATCAGGGATTTCGCGGCTTACAGTTCGGGCGAATGTAAACAACGGAATAAAGATTAGAATTAATTCTATTACTGCCGATACATCATTTATTAGCGGCTTGTATTTTAACGATGTTCCAGTTGAAATCGAAGTAATCGGTGGTGATGATGACGACTTTCTCGGTTGGTCTGATAAATTGCTTGGCACTAAAAGAAAAATTTCCGTTACATTAAGCGATTCACTAAATCTTTTAGCTGTTTTCAAGAAAGAAAGCAATGATAAGCCACTTGTTATTAATGAAATAATGTATAAACCGGCAGATGAGAATGATTGTAAGGACTGGTTCGAAATATATAATCCAAATGACAAAGCAATTGATTTGTCCAGCTATTCGGTTAAAGATGAGAAAGACGAGCATAATTGGACATTCCCCGCATCATCAAATATTGCGGCTAATGACTATTTAGTAATTACCGCTGATATTAAAGCATTCAAAAACTTTTATCCTGATGTGCAGAATGTAATTGGTGAGTTCGATTTCGGCTTTGGGAAAAAAGACCAAATCCGTTTATATAATTTTACGGGACGCTTAGTTGATTCAGTGGTTTATTCTAACAAATCGCCATGGCCCAAAAATGCAAACGGTACCGGATACAGTATTGAGTTAATATCATATAAATTGGATAATAACAAAGGTGATAATTGGAAATGTTCCTCTAATGTACTTGGTACTCCCGGTAAAGAAAATTCCGTAATTATAAATGTGGAAAGAACTCCCCGAAAAAGTGCAAGTACTGTATCATTATATCCTAATCCCTGTGATAAACAGTGTACATTTGAATTCAAATCTTATAATACAAGCAATGCCATATTATCAATTTATGATACAAAAGGACATTTAGTCTCATCACCCAAATATCTGAATATTTACTTTGGAACTAATTATATTCCGATTAATACTCAGAATTTCGTAAGCGGTACTTATGTGATTGTATTGAACACAAACGAGCAGATATATTCAACTATTATGCAAATAATGAGATAATCAAAATTCAAAAGTATAGTTCACGCCAAAGATATGTGCATACTCCTGATTTTTTTTGTTATATGAGGTTTCGTACATATATGAAAAACTAATTTCATGCGATTGAGCTATGGGGAATTCCAGACCGCAGGCATAACGTCCTTGCGAGATTCTATCCCCTTTAATATACATAAATCTATAAAACATTTCGGAATAAGCAAATAAATGAATTGCCTTAAAACAATTATATTTTACGTTCAGTCTATATCTTAAATAATTAATCGTCTCTTGATTATCACGAAATTTAATATGCAGGCGTAATCTGTTCTGAAAAGAAAAATAAGATATTTTTATTTTATTAACGAGATTTGTGTATATTTCGTTACGGGAACGTTGAGTATTCGGATATAATCTTAATCGGTAGAAAAGACCGACTTTTAGTGGAAACTTAAATTTATAGTAAGCACCAATATCTGTTATATACTGCGAAAGCAGTGAAATATTATTAGTAAAACGCAATTTTTGGGCAAATTCCAATTCAAGCGGTTCGGATATTTCGTATTCAATTTTTGCGGCGAGCCATAATTGCTCATCACCCATAATTTCTTTTACCTTTGCGTTTGCGGCAAGAATAGGTAGAAATAAAATAACAATTATATTTAGCCACGATTTCATTAATTACTATCATTTTCATAATGAACATAACCGCGGTTATCTCTATCCCGATAATACACGCGAACGTTAGCAATATCACGAAGAAAATCAATCTTGCCAACTTCGACGCGAATAATATCAAGTCCTGTACGCTCGGTTAAATCATCAACAAGTCGAACATAGTTTTCAGGTTTAACCAAATCAATCTTTTCGATTACGATAGACTTCATCAGCTCATTGTTCACCCAGTATTTTTCAAGTATATAAATTGATACAATTAGGACAATATTAGTAAACAGCAATTCGGCGAAACTCACTTTTGCGTTAATCAAAGCATTGATAATAGCCAAACTAATTGCCACAAAAAGGTATGTCATTTCCTTAATAGGTATTGTAGTAGTACGATAACGCAATACTGAAAAGAGCGCAAAAATACCAAATGAAAAGCCAATACTCAGAGTAAGATTATTTAATAATGAACAAACAAGAAAAATCGTAATATTAAAAATCAACAAAGTGAAAACATAGGCACGATTCTTACTACTGCGATAATAAATCACTTTGGAAACGATAAATATAGCAATAATATTTGTCAGGAATTTAATTATAAGTAAAAGCAAATTTTGTGTATTTATAAAATTTATTCCGCCAAGCATTTCAAAGTTCATTCAATTCTCCGCTTATTTTATTCAAATATAAAAGTGTTCTTTTAAAATTATTGTATTTAACTTTTTCATCAGTAATAGCAAGCCCTATACAATACTTGCTGAAAGAAATCGGGTGTGTATTTCCGGTCTCACGCAATAGTTTAATAATTCCGCTTGTGCTATCCTTGCGACTCTGTTTAACTTCAATCACAGCCAAAGATGATAGCGAATAGTCTTTAACAGTATTCTTGAAATAAACATTTCTATCAATTGTTATCTTTTCGTCTTTACTTTTATGTTGCAAAGTAATACGTTGGAACTTAGTCATCAATTTTGGAACAAGCGCACCGGCACTAAGCCCAACACCCGTTTGAATAAAATCCACACTTTCATCGCAAAATTCCTTATCAATAATCGGAATCGGAATTCTTGTCTTTTTGATAAAGCTACCGTTAATCTTATGTTTTATTTCCAAAAATGATATTCCTGAATCAAGATATGTACGGTATCGAATTTTTTTTCTATTCTGTACCCCATTGTGATGCTTATAATAAAACTTATAATCATAAGTATCAAAATACTGTGTGGAATAATGAAACTGACGTCTTCCATCTATATTAAGGATATTGAAGTCATTTGCAAGAGCAGGAACAAGATGTAAGAGAGTATTTTGAGGAACAACAAATTTTATATCAAATCTTTTGCGTAATAGCCCATCGCCCAAATCATCGAGTGATATGGGTTGAAAATCAGCAAGCATAGTTTCCAATTGCTTGCCGATGCCTTCTGTCTCTATATTATATCCCCTAGTTTTCAATAAACAAAAACATACTTATAATAAAAACTTTTTTCAAAATTACACATTATATCTATTATATAGACACATTAACCTCGAAAACGTCTCAAAAAAAATTAAATAAAAGGAAGGGAAAACACCCCTTCCTTTTATTATTGCTAATAAATATTACACTTATCCTATTTAATATCAATAAGTTCGAGCGTAATGTGATAATTTTTATAATTATATCTATTATTTTCGGTTTCCGGAAAAAATAGCGTTTTTGGCACATTTGCTCTAATAATTCCACCCTCTGATATTTTGTTGATAAGCCTTTCAATTACAGGATTAATTTTATCCTTACCAACAACTATTGTTTGCTCTTTGTTAAATTCCACCTTCTCACATTCATCTGTAAAGATTGAATATCTGATTGTGATTCTATCACCTTGAACAATTGATTTACTGCTACCGGACTTAATAATGTTTATATCAGGCTTACTATATACATTCGTAACTTTTAGAATACTAACAATCTTTGCTTTTTCCATTTCAGCATTATATTCAATTTCCAATTTCTTCCAGACATAAGGAGAATTATTTCCACTATTTGCAATTGTAGTTTTCAGCAGTGCGTCTTTGCTTGCGGCATATAATATGGAATTTGGCGAATTAACAGGCTTCACGTAAACACATTTGCTTAGTTCATTGTTAATCTTTCGATACAAAGCCCAAACTATTACATTCCCCTGCACTCCATTAGCCACTGCCTTTTGCGGATATTTCACAACATTTTCAAAATCAATTGTTTCTACATCTGTATCAATAGTTTCCTCTTTTTCTTCTATAAACTCGTCACTCATATTCGCATTAGGATTCAATGGTGCGTACATTTTAATGGCTGATATAGTTTTTAGGGAACCCCGCCCTGGTCTCAATGCCATAGATGAACTGCCGCTACCTGACGAATATAAACCACTATTTGTACCGACAGCGTAATCGCTTACACCTTCCGGCAGTGGCAGAGGTTGTTTAACTTTAACAATTTCCTTGCCGTTATTTCTAATCTTGTAATCCACTGCAACAAACGAAGTATATTTAGTAAGCAGATTATACTTTAATCCTAATTCCGTTACTTCGGTAATCCTTGCGGAATCATTCCTAAGCGCATTATAATCTGCAAGAATTGCTATCTTATTCCTTGCCCAGATATATTTAATTGCGTCATTGCGCTCTTCACCGGCAAATACGGAAATTGGAATGTTTACATTTAATTTCTCGCCGGAAGCAATTTTTCCGCTGACAACAATAGTACCCTGAAGCGAACCCCGCCATTTACCGTAAACAATGATAGGACGTTGTTCCATCACATCGGCAATATGATGCGGTTCTACATCATAAGTGTTGAATCCGATAAAATCTATATTTACATCAGTCAATACAGGCGATTCGATATATTTTATAAATTTCTCTGTAATTGGTTCGCTATTTTTTGAATCAAGAACAAAGAAAGGCTGACCATCACCCACGCGTGCCATACCTTCAATTAAATACCTATTAACCCCCTCACCGATACCGAATGAAAAGACATTAGACTTATTCAAATTGTTAGCAATTAAATTAAAAGTCTCTTCCTCGACATCAATATATCCATCGGTGAGAATAACAATGGAACGCGAATAGCCACTTGCCTTAGGGTTATTATATACCTTACGGAGTGCAGATATAAGCTCGGTACCACCTCCGCCCCGCTCTTTGGAAATAACTCTTAAAGCTTCAGCAATATTCTCTTCGGTAGCAGGTTGGGACATACAATTGAGGAAACGCGAAGAACCCGCAAATAAAATTATATTGAACAAATCATTTTCGCGTAAGGAGCCGAGCAATTTTTTAATCATTTCCTTTGCAATATCCAAGGGATAACCATTCATCGAACCGGAGACATCAATAACAAAAATATATTCACGCGGCGGTATCTCTTCCTTTTTCACTTTCTTTGGCGGTTGCAACATTAGCAAGAAAAAGTTTTCCTTATCACCTTCCGACAAAAGTAAGCCGGTTCTTATTCTATTACCCGAAAGAGAATATTGAAGCACATAATCCTTGTTGCCGCTTTTTTCTTGTCCTGTGGAAAGACTAATCCGTGCAGTCATTTTCTTTTCATTCGGGTATTCTATGTTGATTTTATGTGAAGGCGATGAAATTTCGCTTAGCGACATACCAGCATTAATATTGACATTTATATCAAAATCATACGCCGGTGCATCGTCCTCGTGGGTATATGGTGTTTCGACAAATTCATCATCATCGGCGGCACTCTCTGCCGACTTATTGGAATAACGAGGACCGACAACAGTAGGATAAACGAATTCATAAATGGCATTTTCGGGAATAAGCAATTCGGTATATTTTAATTCAACCTCAATAATATCACCCGGCATAATATTAGCCACACTCATTTGGAATACATTCGGACGCTCCTGTTCAAGCAAAGATGCACTTCTGCCCTCCTGCTTTGCTTGCTCGTAAGTTTCACGTGCCTGCTTGCGCGTTTGTACTTCCGCTTTCAGCACCCTATCCCCTATCTTCATAGTCATTGCATAGACTGCGGCACGTGTCGATGCAGGAAACACATAAATTGCTTCCAATGGTTTACTGCCATTATTCTTATATACCTGCCTAACCGTTACATCTGCAATAACACCAAGAATATTTACATCTGCTGTTGTAGAAAGAAGCGGCATTGCATCAACCGAAGGATTATCACTTTCTACAAAGAAATAGGGCGACAATGTTTTATCTTGAACATCATCATTAGCATTTCCCCAAGCTAACATAACGAAAGGAATAAACAATCCCAACAATGCTATAATGATTGATTTTCTCATACTTTTCTCCAAAATTAATAATGTTTATAGTATATAGACTAATTTGAACGATAAAAAGTTACACTTTTATAAAAATCATTCTATAATTAAGACGTTTTAGCATTAGAATTTTTTACAAAACAAATGATAATATGACACAAGAAAATATTAAAGAAAAACTAAAAGAAGAATTTAAAAATAGGGATAGAGTAATTAGCGTCCTGACAACAGACGGTAAGTTCAGAATAGCCGCAATTAAGAATACAAATTCGGCAAAAACCGCACAGCAAAAACATAATTTGCCGCAATTACCGGCATTCCTCTTGGCTCGTCAGCTTGCGGCGGCTTCTATGCTTGCCGTCTTCCTAAAAGGCGAGGAGAGGATAATTCTCGAAGCAGGTGGGGACGGATTTATTCACAAAGTCTTTGCCGAGGCAATACAGGTTGGTGAAGTGAGGGGCTTTGTCGTTCTCAACGAAGAGTTGCAGAATAAAAAACATAATTCGCTGAACGAACTATTCGGCACCAACAGCAACTATAAAGTAACAAGAATACTCTATTCAAAAAACGAACCTGTAACAGGGATAATCCCACTGCGAAAGGGCGATATATCTTCCGATTTGTCATTTTATTTTTTCCAATCCGAACAAACGCCAAGCTTGGTTATTTTGGATACATCAACGGACGACAAAGGACAAATCGAAATGTCATCGGGAATTATTATACAAGCAATGCCCGGCACAACACATCAGGATTTGCTGGAAATCGATAAGATTGTCAGCAAAATTGATTCACTCAATTCTATTTTGAAGGACGAGCCGAATTTAGAGAATATGGTTAAACAAATAATACCATTTGACTTTAATGTGATGAAACATTATGCAACTGATTTCTATTGCCGTTGCTCCAAAGATACATTTGTAAATCAATTGGTTACATTTGAACTTGACGAAATCAAACAAATGCAAGCCGAAGGTCATAATGAACTTATCTGTCAATACTGCAATACTCATTATTATCTTGACGACAAAGATTTTAGCAATATCATCTCGACCATTCAGGCAAAGCAGAATTAGCAATAATTGATAATCATTTTTCTTTTGCAGAAATCTTGTTAAAGAAAGCATAAAATGTTATTCAAAACCGGAGCCTTCAGGGTGCGGGGGGAGACAGCCGAGATACTTTAAAAGGCAAAACAGCCGACCTCTCTGTCGCTTCGCGACATCTCTCCTTAGCAAGGAGAGAAAAAGAAACAGCATCTATGCTTCGCTAACGCTCAGCATGACAAATTACCTTTTGCCTTTCTTTCCCCTCCTAATTTTAGGAGGGGTGGACTTGCGAAGCAAGGACGGGG
>CAZOOR010000044.1:0-23501 GCA_964581505.1 uncultured Hyphomicrobiales bacterium | reverse complement strand
GTATTCAATCGTACCGTTACATTGCGGGACAGCTGGAAAAAATTTGCCGGCAAATGATTTCTTGGCTGTTATATTTATAACAATATGTTTATGAGGCGTTTTTCATTTTAAACGCCTCATTTTTATTATATATATCGCTTTTACCTACTCATTATTTACTACTTATATAATGTTTTGTTATGAGCAGTTTATTTTTCTATTAGATATTCTTTCACCGTATCAAAAAGCCAATTAGCCAAATTAGATTCTTTGCCTAATTCTATTATTTCAATGTCAGTTTTAATTTGGATAAAGATAACTTTATTAAAAGGAAAAAACCTTTTTCTATAATACCTTTTTCTTTAAGTTTATACGACCTAGTAAATATATTTATCGCCATAGCTAATTCATCAACAGTTGGTTGTTTGTCATTGACAACTCTTAAAACTTTATTTTTTTCAATAAACATTTCACCGGTACTGCCATTAATAATTTCATATTTATCTTTATTTTTAACAAGAAATAAGAAAAGTTCCTGTCCTTTTTCAGCTTTCCGCTTCCTTGTATCATATGTCCACTCTTGAAACATTTGGACGGTAATGATTGTTTTCTCTTGCCCTTTAATTGTTCTACGAATTTTTAAATCATAAGAATCAGAGTACACATTTGTAATTTCACCTACAACAATAATATCAGCCATACAAGCAACCACTTCAATCGGGTATATATTTTTTTTTGCATAAATATTAGTTGAAAGTGTCAATATAATTATTAATGGTAATAGATATTTCATTTTTTATTCTTTCTTTAATAATACATATCCCATATCTTTACGAATTATACATTCCATGCAATTCACTAAAATAGAGTATATTGGTAATAAATAAAAACTGAGATGTGATTTTATTTTTTTAACTTCTTCTTAATATATTTTTGTTTCTCTCTATTCATCTTGTCGAACTTGATAATCTCTACAATTTTTCGGTTCTTAGTAATTATCAAGCAGGCATTATAAGGTGATATATTGTATTTTGTAAATAATCCTTTTTTATCGAATATTGTTTTAAATAATTTGGACAATTTCTTCATTTCATTATTTATCAGTTTATACTTATAAGAAATAATTAAAGTAATATTCTTTTTATTTTTAATACTCTTAGTAAATTCAATATTAAAATCTACGCACCTGTCGCAACCCTCTGCTATTAGAATTATATAGCAATTCCTTTCTTTTGCTATTTCAAGATTAAAATTACTTAAGTATTTGGAAAATAATTTAGTCTTGTCAATATCGGAGATTGCAATATTAATTAAAAAGAAAAATAATAATAAGGATACAATAGTTTTAGTCATCTTTGAATTTTATTAATTTGTAGGACAAAACATTTGGCTCAAAGTTCGGATTATTCTCATTGTTTTTTGATATAAGAATACCGTCCTTTGTAATACAAGTTTCCTGACACAAATATTCTCGAGCAGGGAATTTGATTTCTTTTAAAATATCTAAATCTTTGTTTATTACCATTAATGACCATTCACGGTCGAAATAATCATTAACCATAGCTGTTTTACTATCTACCGATTTTTGACTGTGGAGACAAAGCCTGTAAATTAATTGTCTGTATTCATCATATAACAAGGTATAGTATGTGGGCATTTCTATTTGGAATTTTGCATTGTACTCTCTGTTTGCTGCTTGGCTTATATCACATTTTTGGAAATTATTCAGATATTTACTCTTGCACTCTTGTTTATTATAAATACCACCGTCAAGAGTATAAAAATACAAATTATGGTCGGCGGAAAATGAACAAAGTAGCATATTATTAACAACGGAATATGAAGGATAATATCCGAATCTAATATTACCGTCTCGCATTGATTTAGGGAAAACAGCGGTCTTAACCAATTCCTCATTAATAGTATTATAAATACCTATTGTCTCATAATTGTAAAATTTTGGTGGAATAACATTAGAAACCAAATTAAATATGAAAAGAGAATTATATTTTATTAGCGGTTGTTCAGTACCGGAATAAATAACTCTTGGAATAGAATCATTAATATAACGATTTAAATTCCAAGAACTTTTTATATTTCCCGTGGAATCTATTTGATGAATTATGTTTTTTTCGTACTCCAGAACATAGATTTCATTATGAGCTTCAACAAAAAAACCGTCAATTGAATATCCTAATTCGATAGTTTTATTAAATATCTTCTTTTCTAAATCATAGACCTCTATTTGATGATTATTTAGATTTAATCTATATAGATAATTCTGCTTAGTACGATAATCATAATGCGATGATATACAATAAGAATGATAAGAACAGGTGTCGGGTATAGCGATTGTAAATTCTGTTTCTTCCAGAATTTCCGCCGGATAAGTTGCAGTAACCCAATAAAACACCCAATATGCTAATTTAATAATCAATAATATCACCAATGCGCTAATTATCTGATTAAATAGTTTTCTTTTTTTACTTATCTCTTTCATTTGTAGCTTTCCTTTTAGATATAATTTAGCAATAAACGCATTACACGTATAATAATTCAATATTGAACGATTTATTCCATATTTCGATGAATAATATGATTTTGCAAAATAAAAAATACAATATAAAAATATAAAATAACAATCCATCTACAAATTATAATATATACCTGTAACCAATGTGTTGCATTCGTGCTATTGTCAATTTTTTTTATCTATTATAATATTATTTTCAAACCTCACCCTGAAGGATGTGGTTTGAAACAGTCGAGATACGTTAAAATGGCAAACAGCCGACCCTCACCCCAGCCCTCTCCCGAGAGGGGGAAAGCGTAAGGTTCGATGTGTCGGGCTTGGCGGCGGGTGTGTATTTTGTGCGTGTGGGTGGTAAGATGTATAAGTTTGTGAAGATGTAGGATAAAACAGCCAACCTCTCTGTCGCTTCGCGACATCTCTCCTTAGCAAGGAGAGAAAAAAACAGTTGTATTATGGTCTTTTGCCTTTCAGTTTCCATCTGCAAGAGGGGTGAACTTGCGAAGCTTTGACGGGGTGTTCTGCCTTTTAGGATTTAGGATTCAGGGGAACAGCCGACCTCCCCAACGCCTCCAACGGAGGGGCTATCAAGACTATCTACATCGCTAGATTTAAGCCTCCCCTTTGGGGGTTTAACAATACAGTGTATTGTTAAACGGGTGGGGTCAAGAAAACAGAAACAGCCACCCACCACCCCGTCAGACTGCGTCTAACTAACCTTAAAAGACAGAACAATCAGCCCTCTTGATTAACTTCTTCATTCTATCCCTCTTCCATTATTTCCGGTGGATTGGGGAAATAGAAAAGATGAGCAGGACA
The DNA here is from genome assembly GCA_964581505.1 of uncultured Hyphomicrobiales bacterium. Lineage (GTDB taxonomy): Bacteria > Bacteroidota > Ignavibacteria > Kapaibacteriales > UBA2268 > CAZOOR01. Next base: position 20,173 of record CAZOOR010000044.1, on the reverse strand, counting down.
AGTCCGGCAGTCGGACGAGCCGAATCTTTTCATTGGAATTTCCGAGAATGCTTGTGCTTCCACCTGCATATTTCGGACACATTCCTCCCGCTCGGGTGATGGATATACTTGGACTTTAATTATTTGAAAAGCGGGATGGCTTGTTAAGTAGTCTATATGCCACCGTTTTGTTTTGTCGGGACGCCTATGTCGTTCAATGCGTTTACTTAAATTCCGCATTGCGCTACCTGTATATACGTAAATACCGGGTTTGAATTTATGAAGTCCTAATGCTCCGATATTTAGAGTAAGCGATTGATTGAGTCGCAAATATAATCTATAACTACCGCTATCCACTTTATTTTATTCTAAATTTGATTAACTTCTCGAATATTGGTTCGGGTAGAATTTTGGCGAATTTTGTAATAAGTAGCATAATAAGCGGAAACTGGATTTTCCTTTTGCCGGAATTTATGCCTGCAACAATCTTTCGGGCGCACTCTTCCGGTTCGAGCATAAATGGCATATAGAAGTCGTTCTTCTTAATAATGTCGGTGTTCACAAAACCAAAGCGAACCGTGATGACATCAATCCCAAGTTTTTTTAGTTCGTAACGGGCGGCTTCGAGCAGGTAGTCAAATGCAATTTTACTTGCGGAATATGAGGAAGCTCCCGGACTTGCGCGAAAACTTGCAATAGAACTGATGCCGACAATTTTACCATTTCCTTGTTCCTTCATAATTGGAATTAAATACTGCAAGCAGTGTGCATTACCCAGCAAATTCACAGCAATTGTACTTTGTAAATTGTCCGAATTATAGTCGCGGAAACTAACATACTCGCTAATACCGGCATTCAAGATAGCAATATCAATTGCCCCCATTATTGTTCGGGCTTGTTCTATTGCCTCTTTAACAGATGATTTATCCCTAATATCACCTGCAAAATAATACGCCTTAATATTATTCTTATTAATAAATTTCGTTAATTCTTCGAGAGCCGTCTCGTTACGTGAAAAGAGAAAAACTTCAGCTCCCTTTGCGGAATACTCCAACGCAAGCGCTTTTCCTATCCCTTTTGACGCACCTGTAATAAATACTTTCTGATTATTGCCTTGCATAATAATACTACTGAAAATATTCCGGGAAAACATATTCTTCAATCATTTCGCACCAGATATGCCCAATTAGAATATGGCTTTCCTGAATACGAGCAGTAACATCACTCGGTACAATAACTGAATAATCGCATTCATCGGCAATTTTGCCGCCATTGTTGCCGAGCAAACCAATTGTTACAAGTTCCTGTTGCTTTGCCTGCCGAATTGCTCGCAATACATTTTCCGAATTGCCGCTTGTCGAAATCCCGATAAGTACATCAGCTTTGCGACCGTAAGCCTCTACGGCACGTGCAAATACATTCTCGAAGCCAATATCATTGCCTCCTGCTGTCATAATTGAGGGGTCAACGGTGAGTGCAATTGCCGGCAATGCAGGACGATTGATATGCCCCCTAAGGCGGACAACAAGTTCGGCGGCAAGATGCTGGCTATCGGCGGCACTGCCGCCATTGCCGCAGAATAATATTTTATTGCCTGCTTTTACGGCTTTGGCAAGTGCCAGCCCGCATTGCTCAATATCCGCTTCGCATTGTCGGGCAAGTATTTCTTTAGTTTCAATACTCTGATTGATTGCCTTTTTTATATCATATTTCTTGCTCATCCTATCCAAACCCGATTTTTTTATCAAATTTTTAATAATATATCTTTTAATTATTTCAAAAGTAAGTTATTTTTGCTATAATATAAAGTAATTAATAAGATAAACGGATAATGTTGCAAGGAAAATATATAAAAAAAATTAGATTGGGATTAGATATATTTCTGATTGTCCTTGCTGTATCCGCTACCGGCATAGTGATTACAATGACCGGATTTTACATTAATGACTTCTGGTTTGATTTATTGCAAGCTGCCGGCGATGTAATAATTCTACTCTTTGCCATTCAGGAATTTGCAAGATTGTTCATAGTTACTAATTTTAAAAAATATCTGCGAACTCGTTGGTTCGAGTTAGTTCTTGCATTTTCATTTATATTGAACGAAGTTTTTCAAAGACCCTTGCTCTGGTTCGTTCAGAATATATTTGTGGACTTCAAGCCACACACAATAATCCTGCTATATTTGCTGTTCACAATGCTAACATTGCTAACAGCAGTAATAGTCAAGGCATTACGAAAGAATTACTTAATATCTAAAATCAAGTTGCACCCGGGCGCTTTATTCTCAATAAGTTTCGGTATATTGATATTCATCGGTTCACTCCTGCTTATGATGCCGAAAGCCACAGTGCAGGGTATAGGTTTTTCTTATCTTGATTCACTCTTTACTTCGACATCGGCGGTATGCGTAACGGGATTGATTGTTGTTGATACTGCAACGCAATTTACAATTCTCGGTAAAATAATCATATTGCTTCTAATCCAAATCGGTGGATTGGGTGTTATGACAATCACCACATTTTTCGCTTTGTTTTTCGGTAGCGGATTGAGCTATCGTTTTCGCATCGTAATTGGCGATTTAATGAGTGAGGACAGCATAGGCGAAGTAGGAAGTCTTTTGAAAAAAATCGCTTTGTTCACTTTTGTAATTGAGATTTTTGCGGCAATAAATATTTATTTATCGCTTAGCGGACAGATTTTTCCTATACACAAGGCGGAGCTGTTCAATTCGGTTTTCCATTCGGTCTCTGCATTCTGTAATGCGGGCTTTTCATTGTATAGTTCTAACCTTATGGATTCAATTATAATCAATAATTTTTGGTTCAATTTCAATATAATTATTTTGATTATTTTGGGCGGTATTGGTTTCCCTGTACTTGTTAATTTTTCGCAACTATTCAATAAAGAAAACAGAAAACGAAGGTGGGGCGGACGTTTTACAATTAACACAAAAATAGTTCTTATATCAACTGCAATTTTACTTGTCTCCGGTGCCGCTCTTGTATTTATGACAGATGTTAGTACTTCTGCCCTCGGTGATAATATATTTACAAAGACATATAATAGTGTCTTTATGGCAATAACGGCACGTACAGCAGGTTTCAATACAATATCATTGGAGAGCATTACTCCGGCGGCTACGCTTATCGTTATTGTACTAATGTGGATAGGTGCTTCACCGAATTCCACGGGCGGAGGAATAAAGACATCAACATTTGCAGTTGCTCTTATGTATCTGTTTACCTATATTCGCGGTAAAGACAAACTGGAAATTTACTATCGCGAAATAGATATGCAGACAATTAGAAAAGCATTTATGATTATATTGTCATCACTAATTGTTCTGTTTACTGCTACCTTTTTATTGGTTTGGCTCGAACCGGACAAAAGTCTCCTTGATTTGCTGTTCGAGGCAACCTCTGCAATTAGTACGGTCGGATTGTCGCGAGATATTACGTTCAGGCTCGGGACAGGTGGCAAATGGCTTATCATCGCATTAATGTTTATGGGAAGAATAGGCATTTTGACATTTTTCCTCTCATTCTTCCGACCGAAGTATGAGCCAAGATATAAATTTCCGAAAGAAAATATTATTATGTAAGTAATTATTGAGTAAACTATGACAAATAAAAAATTCTGCGTTATCGGCTGCGGCTATTTCGGATACAATCTTGCAATTTATTTGCATAGAGCTGGTGCCGAAGTATTGGCTATCGATAGGAATGAAGATATTATTGAGAAACTTAGCGAACAAGTTACTCATGTGATTGCTATGGATTCTACAGACAAGCGTGCAATGAAAAAACTCGGGCTGGCGGAAATGGACGCCGTAATTATTGCTATCGGTGAAGGGTTTGAAAGCTCGGTATTAACAACGGCTCTATTGCAGGAACTTGGTGTAAAGAATATTTACAACCGCATTACATCACAGATTCACGAGCGTCTCGTCAATCTAATGGGAGTAACCGAAAAATTTGTTCCCGAAGCGGAAGCCGCCGACCACCTCGCCAATCGATTGATGATTTCAAATTTGCTCGAAATGTTTAGAATTACTGAAAATTACGGCATATTCGAGATTAATGCACCAAAGGTTTTCTTTAAGAAAAAACTAATTGACATCAATTTACGTGAGAATTATTCGTTAAACCTTGTTACAATAAAGAGGAAAACGGAAAAAAAGAAGATTTTACCGACTAAGGTTGATGAAGAGTTCGATGTTATCGGTGTACCCCGTCCCGATACGGTTATTGAGGAGGGCGATATTCTTGTTTTGTCCGGTTTCTTTAAAGATTTTTTAACTATTGCAGAGAATGAAGATTAGAAATATTTACATATTCTTAATATTTATTATTATGCTTTCAGGCTTTGCCGAAAGCACACAGTACTATTTAAAATGGAGAAATCCGGTTAATATTACCGTTCTTAATTCTACTGACGATGATTTCGCTCCGGCTTGGAATAGATTTGAAAATATGCTATATTTCAATAGTAACCGCGAGGGTATTTCTAAATTTTATAAATGCAATTTCATTGATTCTACGCAATTTGATAATGTTGAAATTTTAAAATGCGAACTTAACGAAACAGCTAATAATGTTTCATTCATCACATTCTTTGCTGATGACAGGGCGTATATTTCAACTTTTAGAATGAATATCACTCGTCCTTTTTTCAATATTTTCGAGACAATCCTAACACGAAACGGTTGGTCGGCTCCTCTTCCGCTTAACAATTTTATATCTGATTTTAATACTCTGCACCCGACAATATCACCGGACGGGAATATGCTTGTTGTGTCATCGGATATTAATTCCAAACAACATAAAACCGATTTATTTATTTCGTACAAAAATGAGAATGGCATTTGGGGCGATATGGAGCCTATGACGGCACTCAATACCGAAGGCAATGAGATTACGCCGCAGTTCTCCTCGAACGATACCTTGTTTCTTGCGTCTGACGGACAGGGTGGTCCCGGTGGATTTGATTTATTCTATTCAACACGCCGCCGTAACGGTTCTTGGACACGACCAAATCCGCTAACGGAACTGAATACCGCTTATGATGAATCGGACTTTACTGCACTACCTAATAATCGTGCTGTCTTTACATCGAACCGTCCGGGTAGCAAAGGCGGTTTGGATTTATATTTAACGAGTTCCTATTTGACGGAATACAAAATTGCCCCTGAACGTATGCTCGAAATCAGCATTGCTACGCAGATTATGACACTGCGCAGTTCCGATGAATTTAATTATGAGTATATGCCTCTTGTTACTGCCGTTATGAGCAATGCGTCTCAATCCGTACTTGATACGATTTTCACACGCCGCCAACCAATGGAACAGCCGTTTAGTATAAACGCACTATACATTAACACTGCCAACATCATAGGGCAAAGACTATATGAAAATCCAGGCAGTAAATTAGTTATTCATTATAATATTCTTGAAACAGATGATAAAAATATTAAATTGCCTAATGCGGAAAATATCGCAAACCGTGCGATTGACTTTTTCGTTAACAAGTGGAATGTTCCCCGAAACAATATATCATTAGTCAAGCATTTGAAAAAATTATCCGGTGCAGAACTTTCAGCCTATCCTATGATTTATTTCGATTCCGATAAACCGGCTCTACTCAAATATGCTGAAATCGGTGACAGAAAAATTGATATTGACCCGCCATTCAGCGATATTTTTGTTAAAATCAAACCGGCTGAAAACCTTGCGGCTTGGACAACTACACTCTATACAAATAAAGTGAAAACCAACTATCTAAGGACTTCGGAAAAAGCCGGCGACCAGTTTTCAATATCGCTAACCGACTATGCAGATATGTTGCGAGATGCAGATTCATTGACTATCAGGGTTGCCGCACTTAATCGTTTTAGTGATACAATCACAAAGGAACTACATTTTGACCTGACGCATTCCGAGACAAAGAAAAGGAGAGTCAGAACAATAGATGGAATTAAATATGAACAAATATATCTATTTATTCCCGAAGAGCAACCGAGCGAAGTAGCTAATTACATAAGCGATATAACAAGAAAAATTTCGGAAAGTGCGGAATTCTCAAAGTCCCTAACAGTACAATTTTTCAGTGCTTCGGGACAAAAGCGTGCAATGGCATACACAGAATTGCTAAAAGAAAAAATGAACCTGCCGTATTTGCATATTAATATTGAACAAGTACCTTACAAAGATGAATTGCCATTCCGCCGCTCCTTTGCGCCTTTCATTATTCGTATTATGATTGAAAAGATATAAGTATTTTCAACAATTAGCATAAAAGATTATTTTTAACTAAATTACTATTAAATAATTATTGGAACATTAAAAAGTATGATTATGAACGAATTTGGCGCTCTCTTTGAAACTCATTTTATTGACGGAAGAAGCAATGCATTTAAAATAATTAATGAAAAGAGATTAGACTTAATAAGTGAAGCATTATCATTTCCAAAAGGTGAACAAGATAACCCGATTAAGACTGTGATATTCAGATTAAGCGATGAAAAAGAAGTAGCATTTTTAAAGCCCGGAAAAGAAAATGCAAGAAAAAAACCGAATATTAATGATATGCTTCCATTTGTTGGTACTAATGATACTAATATTTTTGCGGGTTATGATTTTCATAGTATTTGGAAATATTTATTAGAAATATCAATTATTAATCCTCTTACATTCAAAAAGATATTAGTTCTGATATATCGGATTTGCTACTATTTCGATCATAATGAAGTTGATGAAAAATATCGATATATTCCAAATCAAGAACAATTAGAATATATAACGAAATTAAATTTTACATTAAAAGAAGGATTTAATGGAATTTTTAAAAATGATACAATTGATTTACTTGATTTTTTGTATTTTGTTGATTTACTTGGTTGGAATGAAGATGTAAAATATAATGTAAACCCAAATGGTGAACCTGAATTTGTCAAGACAAAACGAACCAGAAGGGTTAATACATTATTAACGATTATTGGCGTTCCGGTTATTGTGAGTAAATTTATTGTAAATTTGAGCGAAAATGTAAAAACAAAAGATAAAATTGAAATTGATTTGATATTAAATGCTATGCAGAGATTTACAAGAACCAGAGGGATTTGCGTCTTAACAAAAAATGAGTTTAGAGATTTTTTTAACGGTTTTATACAATTTAATAATAAATGATGAAGACATCGCAATATTTAAATAAGGTTTTTAACAAAGATGTTCTTGAATTATTGAAGGCAATACCGGATAATTCTTTGGATATGGTTTACGGTGATCCCGACTATAATGTTGGTATAAATTATTCTGGCAAGAAGTTTACAAAAAAATGGAATGAATATATAGATTGGTATATTGAACTGACAAAGGAATCTTTACGAGTTCTTAAACCGACCGGCAATTTGTTTATGCTTAACTATCCAAAACAGAATGCCTATATGAGGGTGAAATATCTTGATGATGCCGCATTTAGAGTTAATGAATATGTTTGGGTTTATAATACAAATATCGGACATAGCCCGAAAAAATTTACTACTGCTCATCGTTCTATCCTGCATGCAACAAAATCGAAAGATAATAGTTTTTTCAAGAATAACGTTGCGGTTCCATATTTAAATCCGACAGATAAACGAATTATTAAACGTATGGAAAATGGCGAAAAAGGAAGAATGCCGTATTCTTGGTTCTATTTTGATTTAGTGAAAAACGTATCGAAAGATAAAACAATTCATGCCTGCCAGATACCACTGCCATTAGTCGAAATGCTAATTAAATCCTGTACTCAGGAAGGCGATAGTGTATTTGTGCTGTTCGGTGGGAGTGGCTCGGAAGTTGTTCTAACTAAGAATTTGAAACGAAATTATATTTCTTGTGAAATTCATAAAGAATATTACGAAATGATTTTGGACAGACTTAATAATAACGGGATAATCAAAGACAATTATAGGCAGGAATTTATTAGAAAAAAGACGTATTCTCAAACTTCTTCTTTTGAGACACTTTTTGACAGCTAATATATACTGACTGTTCTTTATTCAGGACTGTGCATAATATATTTGACAAGACCGATGATTCTGAAGTCCACATCTTTTCTAATCTTGAACGGAGCATACTCATCATTGGCAGAGTGTAGCCATTCGCCTGTACTGTCCTTGATATAGCGTTTTACAAAAAGTTCATTATTAACGGAAGCAACGATAATTTTGTTATTAGCCCTTGTGTTGCGTTCGACAATTAACATATCGTTTTCATAAATGCCTTCACCGAGCATAGAATCTCCACTTACCTTACACAGTAAATAATTCTTCGATTTGCCGGAAAGAACGCTATTCAAGACATCCGCATCTTGGTTGTTTGTAAGATTATTAACATTTGTACCACCTAACAAGGCGGCAATCTCTGCACGACTCATTAGCGAAGGGCGATAAATATCCGAGACATTGACTCCCGTAGTCATTGCAGAGCGTGAAGCAATTAGCATTTCGGCATCGCTTTGGGCAGAAGCATGAATATCGTGATTACGACTTTCGCATTCATTGAAAATTATTTCTTCCTGCCAATCAAACAAGCTAAGTCCTGCCCTTGCTCCTATTATATTATGCTTGGCAAGCGAATATAATTCGTAGTCGCTTAGCCCTCTGACATAATTAATATATTTCTTACGTGTCAATTAAAGCTCTCTTTTCTTTTCAATTGTTTTCAGGATATTCCCAGCCGCAACGTTATATTCCTGTGCTTTGCGTAATAGGTCTTCCAGTGAATCGTTCTTTTCCGTAATAGTATTTATTTTATCCGAACTTTTATCCTGCAATGTTAATTGTAAAGCCACACCTTCTTCATTATCAGCAAAGATATTGCCTTCGCCCGTTAATATATAAATAGGATTAAAACCTCTGCGATATAGATTAATGAGAAGAGAAACGGAGACAGAAGCGCGTCCGTTTTCATAATTCAAAATTTTATCAGAAGTTTCGCCAAGTAAAAATGCAAACTGTCGGGCTGATAGTTTAGAGCCTTCATTGGCAATAAATCTGATTTCCCGTAGTCGCCTGCCAATATCTTTATTTAGCTCTTCCATAGATTTCCTCAAATTTCTTTTTGAAAATACGTAATAATTGCGTAATATTGCAGTAGTATAAGCGTGATAATTACGTAATTATTGCTTAATACAAATATAATAATAAAATTTAGAGAAAACAAATAAATAAATGACAAATTATAGTAGAGGATTGGAGAGGTAAAAACAATGACAAAAGCAAAAGAGGACATCTACAAATTAATCGAAGAATGCGATTTGACGCCCGACCTGCAATTAATGGCGGCTGTTATAGGTGTTGAGAATGTAATTAAACTAATTAAAGAATTGCAAGGTAGCAGTTTCTATATTCCCAAATTGACACGTTTGGATAACTTTATAGAAAAGTATCTGGATAAGAATAGGAGCAAGCCAGTGAAGTTAATTGCCCGTGAACTCGGTGTAACGGAGATGTTCCTTAAAAAATTTGCCAAACGGAATCATTGATTTGTTTGGCAAAAAAAAACCGCCCGAAAAGGCGGTTTTAATAAAATAGAATAATTATTACCCGAGTTTGGCTTTTTCCGCTTGCATTTTTTCATAATCTGCAAGAAATGCCGCCAGACCTTTATCTGTCAATGGGTGCTGTAATGATTGCATAATGACTTTATATGGTACTGTGGCAATATCGGCACCGGCTTTTGCGGCTTCGAGCAAGTGCATCGGATGGCGTATTGAAGCGGCAATAATCAGCGACTCATATTCCTGCATCTCCCAAATTTCACCAATATCATATAACACATCGGCACTTGACGAACCAATATCGTCCAAACGCCCCATAAATATCGAGACATAAGTAGCTCCTGCATTTGCCGCCGCTATTGCCTGCAATGCAGAGAATACAAGCGTTACATTGGTCGGTATTTCCTGACGTGCTAATTCCTTTGTGGCGGCAAGACCTGCGGGAATCATAGGAATTTTGATTGTTGCATCGGGGAACCAAGAGAGAATATCCTCTGCTTCTTTCAACATACCCGCCGTATCGGTTGAATTTACTTCGACTGATAGGTGTCCGCCAATTAGCTTATGTATCTCAAGAATACGTTCTTTGACATCTACATTCGGGTCTTCCTTTGCAAGAAGCGAAGGGTTGGTTGTTACGCCCGCAATAAAGCCGAGTTCGGCACTGTGTCTGATATGTTCGATGTTTGCGGTATCTACATAAATATCCATAATTTCTCCAAATATTAATAAACTGATTGTTTTTGTACTTCCATTAACGGCAAAATAATAACAATTAATGATATATGAAATTATAAATTAAAAATTATATATTTTTGTAAAACAAATTTGAGAAGGATTATGAAAAAAGAACTTGATTTCGGAAAATTGCAGTCCGAAAATATGGACGAAAGATATTCTTTCGCAAAAGAGCTTGTGTTTATTTCCGATAAGGAAGCAGAAAGAATAATGCCGCATTTTGATATTATTGTGGAAATGCTGGATACCGACAAGAAGGTTATTCTTTGGTCGGCTCTGAAAATCATTGCAAATATTGCCCGAGTAGATACTCAATCCCGTATTGCTCCGATTTTACCCGGATTATTCGGCTTTCTTAATTCAGGCAATATGATTACGGCTAATAATGCAATTAAGGCTTTGGTTAAAATAGCTTTGGCAAAGAAGGAATTAGTGGACGGTATTGTAATGGCTCTGCTCGAAACACAGAATTACGAATACGAATCTTTTGAGCATAAAAATATAATTATCGGCAAAGCAATTACTGCTCTTATTACCCTCTTCCCGAGAACCAAGTTGCAGGAAGAAGTAAAAGCGTTTGCCGCAAATTATGTTAAAAGCGGGCGTCCCGAAGCTCTGGCAAGAGCAGAAGAATTAATAAAAGAATTTGATAAGCAAAAAAATTAGTACTAATCTGAAATATTGGATTGCGGCTACTCGTCCGAAAACTCTCGCCGCCGGTTTTGTGCCTGTGGCTGTCGGTACGGCGGCGGCATACTATTCATCAGGTTTTGAATGGTCTATTAGCATTATTGCACTCATCTGTGCTATTTTAATTCAAATTACTACTAATTTCTTCAACGAAGTTTACGACTACTTTCGTGGTGCGGATACTGCCGATAGAAAAGGACCGCAACGCATTGTTGCCGCCGGAATAGTTAGCCCGCGCCAAATGCTTATCGTGTCAATTGTACTGCTTATTATTACTTTCCTACTCGGTCTTATACTTGTTAGTAGGGGCGGACTTCCTATATTGATTATTGGAATTTTATCCCTCTTTTTTGCTTATGCTTATACAGGCGGTCCCTATCCTCTTGCATATAATGGACTGGGTGATATTTTCGTTCTTATTTTTTTTGGTATAATCGCTGTTTGCGGAACGTATTTTGTACAAACTTTGGACATTACAGCCTTTGTCTTTGTGGCAAGCCTTGCGCCGGGTTTGCTATCAATGAATATACTCGCAGTGAATAATATTCGGGATATTGAAACGGATAAACCTGTCGGGAAAATCACACTTGCCGTCAAATTGGGAGAGAGTAAATCCAAAGTTTTATATATGCTTGTTAATATATCGGCATTTATAGTTCCATTCATTCTCTTCATAATGCTGGATTCTGTTTTTATGCTATTACCTCTTTTGTTACTTCCATATTCACTATTTATTTGTCACAAACTTTTCATAATGAATGGTAAGGAATTGAATATACTACTTGCCGCAACAAGCAAGTTGTTGTTACTGCATGGAATATTAACAATAATCGGATTTGTCATTTCGGTATAAAATATATTATGACAGCTAATAGAATTAAAATAGATAAGAATCTTGTAATTATTTTTAGTATAACATTGATGTCGGTTGTCGGTATAGCAGGCATATATCCGGCTTTGCCGCTTATTGCCGAAACATTGAATATAGCAAAGGAGAAAATCGGTTTATTGATTGCGGTGTTTGCACTTCCGGGAATTATTTTTACACCGTTGCTTGGAGTACTTGCCGATAGGCTTGGCAGGAAAAAAGTATTAACGCCGGCACTACTACTTTTTGGTATAGCGGGAGCCGCTTGTGCATTAACAAATGATTTCACAATACTGCTACTTTTAAGATTTTTACAGGGAGTCGGTGCGTCATCGCTCGGGGCTTTGAATGTTACTATTATTGGTGATATATATAAGGACGAACGCCGCTTTGCCGCAATGGGATTAAACAATAGTGCATTAAGCTTAGGGACGGCAACCTTTCCGCTTATCGGGGGCGCTCTTGCAGAACTTTCTTGGAACTTACCTTTTCTGCTCCCTCTGTTTGCCATTCCGATTGCATTTTTTACATATTTTGCTTTGGATACACCTGAACCCAAAACAGATGATAATTTTGCGGGGTATATTAAAGTAATTGCTCGTAGTTTTACCGATTTTAAAATTTCGGGTTTATTTATTGTCAGTTTCTTGACATTTGTAATATTAATCGGCGCTTTTGTTAATTATGTGCCTCTCTATATCAGAAATCTATTAGAGCTTTCGCCTTTCAAAATTGGATTGGTCGTTTCCACTATGTCGCTTACACAATCAATTACTGCATCACAGTTGGGCAAATTTGCCGTTAGAATTGAGCGATTCAAACTGTTGGCTCTGTCATTCATTTTTTATGCCGCCGCTTTACTGATTTTTATTTCTATATCCGACTATGGCTTGCTATTCCTACCTGCAATAATATTCGGGTTCGGGCAGGGGATTAATGTTCCAAATTTGCAGTCTATTCTCTCCGGTTATGTAGGAACAAATCACCGTGCGGCATATATGTCAATCAATCGAATGGTCTCGCTGGCAGGACAGACGGCAGGTCCTTTGCTGATGGGTTTGGCATTTGTGCAGGGAAGTTTCGGAGGAGTATTTATAAGCGCCGCTATTCTGTCATTTTTATCAATTGCAGTAATATTTATATTGTCAAAAAAATCATTTGGTATTGATAATAGCAATCAATAATTTTGCACGGTTTTTATTACTAATTTGAAGGAAAAATGGCAAAGATTGTTAAAATGATTTTTATCTTATTCTGTTTCGTTTATATTGCCGAAGCAGGAACAATTGAAGGAAAAATTACCAACTCGGTAACGGGAGAACCGCTCGCAGGTATTTATATTAAATTAATGGATACATATTATGAAGCGGTTAGCGATAAGGACGGACATTATGCAATACAAAACATTGATGGTGGTGATTATACTATTCTGATAAGGCATTTCGATTGGCAAAAGTATCAATCGGAAACCATTCATATTGATAAGAACGCAACCATTACTCACGATATTAGTCTATATGAAAAAGATGTTCGTATTGGTGATGTAGTTGTTTACGGTGTAACGAGAAGTCCTGAAAAAATCACGGAATCACCGGCGGCAGTAACCGTTATGTTTCCGCCTGATATTATGCGTGCATCACGCAAAAATCAAATAGCAAGAGCCTTGGAATCTACGCCGGGTATTGATGTTTTGCAGAATGGGGCAACTGATTTTATTGTTAATACACGTGGATTTAACAGCGGATTAAACAGAAGAGTACTCGTTATCCAAGATGGTAGAAATGTAGCAATGCCGCTTTTGGACGCACAAGAATGGAACTCTTTTGCTATGCCTCTCAGCGAATTCAAACGTGTTGAGCTTGTCAGAGGTCCCGCCACATCGCTCTATGGAGCAAATGCTTTTAATGGTGTTCTCAATTTGACTTCGTATGAACCTCATGAAATTCAAGGTACTAAATTATCTGTTTTGCTTGGGGATTATCAAACAATGCGTACAGATTTGCGGCATGCAGGAGTTAGCGGTAATTTTGAATACAAAATAACAGGCGGCTATTCAAAAAGTCTGAACTATTCACGTAGCCGCACTGCTTCCGATACACCCGACTATCCGGATTTAGCAATAGAGAGACGAGCAGTAAAACCGGAAGATAGAAATACTTTTGCATATTACGGCACTTTGCGTATGGATTATAATTTATCCGATGAAAAGAAAGTAATCCTCGAAGGCGGCTACTCCAAGTCGGGGAACGAAATGTATGTATTCGGCTTGGGGCGTACATTGGTCAAAGCGGCGGAACGCCCTTGGGTACGTGCCGCATATAATTCACCTCGTATTAATATCAATGCACACTTTATGAATCGCTACGTACCCGAAGCAATGTGGCTTATGGTGCCAAACGCACCTCTTCACGATAATTCAAAAGATGTCTTCGCAGAGTTCCAACATAATTTCTTTGTTGCTGATAATTTGCATATTGTGTGGGGAGTTTCCGAACAGCACCAATATATCCAAACGGACGGAACAAGTATTCCAAATGCAGTTACGCAGTGGTACACCGGAATTTACGGACAGGCGGAATGGGAAGCAAGCGATATACTTCGTATTGTAGGTTCCACGCGTTTTGATTATTCATCAATATATCAATCACAGATTTCGCCTCGATTGGCACTTGTGTTTACACCGTTCAAGGGGCAAAATTTCAGACTGTCGGTCGGACAGGCTTTTCAGCGACCTAATTATTCCGAGCTATATAGACTAACACCTGATGCACCTGCATTTACGCCGCTTCCGAACGGCAAATCGGGACCTCCGCTTAATTTTGCCGCAGTGGAAAAGAGAATCAAAGACAGTATAGCTGTACTCAGCGGCAAGCCGGCACCGGATTTGAACCTAAATCTAAATTCAAAGCGAGCAAGAGCAGTAGGAAATGAAAAACTTTCCGTAGAAGAGAATATCGGTTTGGAGTTCGGGTACAAGGGGATTATTAATGACGAATTCTTCGTTACTTGTGATGTCTATTACAATGAAATGAATAATTTTATTACGAATTTCCTGCCGGGTGTTAATCCTGATTTAGAAGCGTGGAAGCCGAAACTTGATGGTGAATTGGCACAGTATAATGACTTGGTATATAATATGGTAATGCAATCAATGAACAAACGCGACCGGCAACGTCTCTCATATTATAATGGCTTGCCTACTTTCATTGTATCTAATACAAATGTCGGACAGGTCGAGCAATGGGGTATTGATATTGGCATAAATCATTATATTACTAATGAACTTTTGCTTAGTGCCAATTATTCCTATTACAATTTTAACGTAGTTAAAGCAAATGTTAATCAGCCATTACTCCCTAATACATCTCCGCATAAACTCAATTTTATTGCCTCTTATGTAAAGAAGAATAGTTTTGATATGAGCGTGTCATTCTCCTATGTGCATGGTTATGACTGGTTGGCAGGAACTTATGTGGGTAATGTGCCGACATATTATTTGATTAATCTTAACGGTGGCGTTTATCTGCGAAAAAATTTACGATTAGGCTTCAATATTTATAATCTTTTGAACAATAAGCATTATGAGATATTCGGAGGCACCTATATGCCGCGAATGGCAACTATGCGACTAAGCTATGAATTCTAATTTAAACAAATATTTAGTTTGAAATATGAACAGGGAGCGGCAAATATTTATTAGCCGCTCTTTTTTTGTATCAATTATATTGAATATTTATTCAATTATTTTGCTATAAATTAATACTACTACCGCAGAGTTAATTAACTACTTGCTTACTGCCTGAAATGTAAATAGTTAGCGATATTGCGACATAACCTCAACAATTGCTATTGTAAACAATTAATAATATTGTGCATACCACACTTCATATACAGAAATCATTATCTATATTTTAAAATCATCTGATTACTATATTTTGCCTACGGATATAATCTATATTTGAAAAACTAATTAATTATATATTCTGAAATATATGTTTATCAAAATTCCAAAGGACAACAAGGACGAGAGCAAAGGTGAGTATGTGCAGGAAGACGAACCGAAATACACAATCAGTATTGCGGCGAAGCTTCTGAATATTTCAATTCACGCACTTAGACTTTATGAACGAGAGGGCTTGATAATACCTTTTAAGAAACCGTCAGGACATAGATTATATTCGGACTTTGATATCGAAAGATTGAAATGTATCAGAGAGATGATTACAGAAAGGAAATTCAATCTCTCGGGGATTGTCGGTATGCTTTCACTTATTCCCTGCTGGGAAGTGATTAATTGTTCCGATGAAGATAGAGAAAACTGTGATGCATATAAAAAAAGTTTCGGTACCTGCTGGTCTTATGAACATAAGGGTAATATATGCTCCACAATGGATTGCAGACTTTGTAAGGTTTATAAAACCTATGGCAGATGCAGTCAAATTAAATCGGCAATAAGAGAAATAACTAATAATGTTTAACCAATTATCATAAGGAACTTATGAAAAAATTAACAATACTTTTCGCTATAATTTGCTTATCGCTTAACGTATTTGCGCAGACAACCGACAAACCGGTTGTAAAAAAAGTAACACCCAAGGGAATTAATATAAACGGACTGAGGATTTTCGGTCTCGGATTTATGATTTTCCAATTGGATGACAAGGATTTCAACAGTGAAACACCTTCTGTTGGCAACAGCATTTTGAAATTCCGCCTTGGTGCAGAATATGAATTCCTGAAAAATATGTTCTTCCACGCAGAGTTTCAAGATTCCAGAATGATGTATCATGACGAAACGGTTGTCGGGCAGACAGACCATTATTTCGAGCTTTTCCAAGGATATATTGAATTGAAAAAACTCTTTGGTACAGATTTTGGAATCAAAGCAGGGCGTTTCCAGATGGGATATGGTACCGGGAAATATTTAGGAAAGAGCTTTTGGCATATTAACGAAAGAAGATTTGAAGGCGTCAAACTTCAGTACCAGAAAAAAACATTTGTTGCTGATTTGTTCTATACTCGTCATCAGTCGGTTACTCCTTATATGTTAAAAACATTAAGAAAGTTATATCCCCTAAATCCAGGACCGAACTACGGAAACGATGTTTTCGGATTGTGGACAAAGACAAGCTTTAACAAAAATCACAAACTTGATTTATTTGCTTTTAGAGAAGCAAAATATTCGGACAAACTTGATATGAAGAGAAACACTGCCGGTTTGAACTATAATGGTAAAATGGGTGCATTCTCTTTCTTAATTGAATTTGCATATCAATTTGGTACATCAAAAGCCAATGCAGTCGTTAAAGATATTAATGCAAATCATGCCGGTTTGAAATTGAACTATAAGATGAAGCCCGTCAAATTAACTGCCGGTTTTGATATGTTCTCGGGAACTGCTCCCGGAACCACCGGAGAGATTAATACTTTTTCCAACGAACTCGGTGGAAAACATAAATTCTTGGGCTTGATGGATTATTTCCTTGCAATTCCTCATGGCACAGGCAATCTTGGTGTAAATGATTATTATTTCGGCATTGCATTTCCGAATATGTGCAAGGGATTTACAACATCATTAATGGGACATCTGTTTATGGCTAATCAAAAAAGTGCCGGCGATTTGAGTGATTTCGGAAAAGAAATTGATTTAGTCTTTTCGTATAAGTTTGCTAAAAAACTTATCTTGAAGGGTGGCGCCTCTATGTTCTCACAGGGTGATTTGATGAAACATTTATGGACAGTTGGAAATATTGAAAGAACAGACGCAAGTTTTTGGTCATTCATTATGCTTGTTGTAAAAATATAATTGAGAAAATAACTAACACACTTTACAGGAGCTCTTATGAAAAAAAATTATATATACGGAAAGGGAGAAAGATTCTGGCATTGGCTACAGGCAATATCAATCTCCGTTCTGTTGTTCACAGGATTTTATATCCATTTCCTATCACCTGACGGAATTAATTTCGGCTCTTTGTATGATTGGCATTCTGTTTTCGGTTTCATTCTGGTCTTTGTTTCATTTGTTGGAATCGTTTACTTTTTGTCTAATCATAATCTGAAACAATTCATTCCGTTTATCGGTGGTGAATTTTGGCAGAAGGCAATGAAGCAGGCACAGTATTATCTATCAGGTAAGTGCAAAGGAGAAAAAGCACCTTTCGAGAAGAAAAAAGAAGATAAACTTAATCCTATGCAGAAAGTTGCATATTTCAGTATGCTTTTCCTTATTCTTCCCGTACAGATATTTACAGGTTTGTTAATGTTCTTCTATAATGATTATGCCGCCGCTTGGGTGGAATCATTAGGTGGATTCGGAACTGTTGCTACAATACACATTATAGCGGCTTTCCTTTTTGTTGCCTTTTTGATTGTTCATATTTATATGACATTCCTCGGCAAACCTGTTTACAACTATTATTTGGGTATGATTTTCGGTTATGAATTAGAACACGAGGAGGAAGCATAATGAAAAAGACATTATTTTTAATCTTACTTCTTGTTTTGTCTATTCCTTTTGTTGCTGTCGGTGATAAAACAGCAGACCACTCTAAATATGAAGTCTTGCAGAAGGAATTCAAAAATGCGACCGAAGTAACAAAAGCATGCTTGACATGCCATGTCGAAGCCGGCAAACAAATGATGAACTCTATTCATTGGTCTTGGTCGAAAAAGACAAAAGACGGACGATTAGTCGGCAAAGCTCATGTGGTTAATAATTTCTGTATTGCAGTCCCCAGCAACGAACCGAGATGTACAAGTTGCCACACCGGATATGGTTGGAAAAACAAAACTTTTGATTTCTCGAAAGAGGAAAATATCGACTGTATTGTATGCCACGACCAGACAAAAACATATAAAAAATTCCCAACTGCGGCAGGACATCCGGCTTATGAGGAAAAAATGTTTATGAAAAAGAAGAAATTCTTACCGCCCGATTTCAACAAAGTGGCTCAAAGTGTAGGTTTACCTACTAACCATAACTGCGGCGTATGTCATTTCTTCGGTGGCGGCGGTAACGGTGTTAAGCACGGTGATATGGATAAATCATTATGGAAAGCAGACAAGAAGCTTGACGTCCACATGGGCGGCGAAGGTATGTCCTGTATTGATTGCCACGTTACTGAAAAACACATTGTCCCGGGTACAAGATACAAATATGAAGGCGATGATGTCAGACCAACATGTGATGCAAGCGGTTGTCATACATCTACCCCGCATAAAGTTGCAAAGTTGAATGACCATACTGATAAGATTGCATGTCAGACCTGCCATATCCCTGCATTTGCACGTGGCGGATTCCCTACAAAAATGTGGTGGGATTGGTCGAAAGCAGGCGACAAATCACGCAAAAATTCTAAGAATTATCATGTGAAAAAAGGTGAATTCAAATGGGGCGAAAATGTTGTTCCCGAATATCGTTGGCACAACGGTAACTTCAAGAAAGTTCAGTTAGCCACAGATAAATTCGACCCAAATAATGCTCCGATTTGTCTGAATGAATTGGAAGGTCAGCCAAATGACGACAATTCAAAAATCTATCCATTCAAAATTATGCGTGGAAAGCAGATATACGACAAAAAGTACAATAACTTTATCATTCCGAAATTATTCGGTCCTAAGGAAACAGGAGCATATTGGAAGAACTTCGATTGGAATCTTGCGGCACAGGCAGGTATGAATTATAATAATTTGCCTTATTCAGGTGAATATGATTTCGTAGAAACATATATGCACTGGGCAATTTCGCATATGGTTGCACCAAAAGAAGATGCTTTAAAATGTAATGACTGTCATACAGATGATGAGAACAGTAGAATGGCAGGGATTCAAGGCGTGTATATACCCGGAAGAGACCACAGCAGTTTTATTGATACTGCCGGTTTCGGTATTTTAATCCTTTCGCTTCTCGGCATTTTGTTCCATATCTTGAAATGTATGATGACCAAAAAGAGTTGATGAATAATAAGTGATGAGCATTCGGATACAAAAAAGGGCTATATTTTTTAAAAGTATAGCCCTTTGATTTTTCTCTCGCAGAGTGGAGATAGCTAGGGCTGGAGCGGCTGTTTTTGCTTTCTCAACCCCACCCGTTTAACAATACACTGTATTGTTAAACCCCCAAAGGGGAGACTCTGATATAGTGATGTAGATAGTCTTGATAGCCCCTCCGTTGGAGGCGTTGGGGAGGTCGGCTGTTCCCCTGAATCCTAAATCCTAAAAGGCAGAACACCCCGTCAAAGCTTCGCAAGTTCACCCCTCTTGCAGATGGAAACTGAAAGGCAAAAGACCATAATACAACTGTTTTTTTCTCTCCTTGCTAAGGAGAGATGTCGCGAAGCGACAGAGAGGTTGGCT
>CAZOOR010000043.1:0-24308 GCA_964581505.1 uncultured Hyphomicrobiales bacterium | reverse complement strand
CACGGGTCGGGGAGCAGGGAAACAGGCGAAGAAAGAAAGTCGTCATGCTGAGCCGTAGGCGAAGCATCCATTGTCTTTTGCCTTTCATTTCCTCTCCTTGTTCAAGGAGAGGTGGCAAAGCGAAGCTTTGACGGAGAGGTGAGTTCCCAAACAGCCAAATAGACTAACCGCATCCTTCAGGGTGCGGTTTGGATATACCTCTTGCCTTTCATTTCCTCTCGCAGAGGGGTGGCAGACGCAGTCTGACGGGGTGTTCCGCTGTTCCACCCTCGCCCTCAGCGAGAGTACTGTTACATTGATATTGTACCTACGAGATTGAAAAAATATAGCCATAAATATAATAACCGCACATAAAGAGTGCGGTTATATAATACTACAAAACAAAAATAATTATTTATTACAAAAAATCTTATCACTTGTTCTGCTTCACTTATTTTTCTTAATAACCTACCTAAAAATACATCTGTTACAAAGAAAAGTAAACGACAACTTCTATCACATCAAATAAAGAGATATTATAAAGTCATATAAAAACAGATAAAAGAAAATTAATTATCCATTTTTAAACTATTTTATTGCTTTTTTTAAAATGTATTTACCCATTACTTTGTCAATTGCTATTTTACTTATTGGTGCTGTAACAACTGAAATTAATAACACATTAAATATATTTATGTGTAAATCTTCCCATAATAATTTTTGTATAAGAAAATATACACCCAATATAATCAGAAAATTTTCAACAATTACCAAAAAATATTTTAAATATTTCATTATCTTTCCTTAATAAATAATTGTTTTAATCTATAATAACCAAGACAACCACCATGGGATTTCTATGTCTAATTCGGTCAATATACCTGTTGAAAGTGAACGAACAGAACCACCAATTAAACCACCGGCAATTGCACCCGCAACTGCAGTAGCTATGCCACCAACTGCACCAGCCTTAGCGCCGGAAATAGCACCTGCAACCGCACCACCAATATCAGAAGACAATATCTTTTTATCTTTTTCATAAAAATTCTCACAGATAAATTAATAAAATAAAATATATAAAACAAATGTATAACGCATTTGAGAGGAATTCATATTCAGATAAATAAATCGAATTTCTTTAATTACTGAATAGCATTATTATTATTGTTAATTATTTACCTTTATACCTCACATCAGTATTGTAGACAATTGCAACCAATCGCCAATTAAGCCCAAAATAAAACCGCATCCTTCAGGGTGCGGTTAGGATATGCCTCTTGCCTTTAATTCCCCTCTCGCAGAGGGGTGGCAGACGCAGTCTGACGGGGTGTTTCGCTGTTCCACCCTCGCCCTCAGCGAGAGTACTGTTACATTGATATTGTACCTACGAGATTGAAAAAATATAGCCATAAATATAATAACCGCACATAAAGGGTGCGGTTAGGATATACCTTTTGTCTTTCATTCCCCTCTCGCAGAGGGGTGCCGCGAAGTGACGGGGTGGGCGGCTGTCCCATTCAAAATAATTTTAAAAACGTTTTCTTGCCGCCTCATCTCAATACATTTATATTGCAAACGAGTGTTCGCTCACTCCACGTTCTTTGAAAAGTAATAGAGATATGTGAAGAAATGTAGAAAACAGGCAAACTGCATGAATCTCATAACACATTGCTACTACAATCATTTATATCAATTTTTATTATTATTGTGTTTTTCCCTGTATCGTAGTAAAAAATTACTAACATATAGAAAAGTGTAGAAATTTTACTACAAAACCAGAGCCTTCAAGGTGCGGTTTTGCATCTCTACTTTTGCCTTTCATTTCCTCTCCTTTTGTGTCAACTTATTTTAGCATAAGACAGCTAAGGAGAGATGTCACGAAGCGACAGAAAGGTCGCCTGTTCGCACCCTTGCCCTTTGGGAATTGGCTGGAATTATTAATTTAACAAAAAAGAGACCACCTTATTAGGCAGTCTCTTATTATTAATTAGACGGAAAAAATCCTATCCGTTGATTAATTCCATAGCTTCTTTAATCGTTGTTGTAACGTGGTCGCAAGAAACTTTGAGCAATGCTTTTTCGTCATCATTGAGTTTTAGTTCGATGACTTCTTCGAGACCGCCCTTACCTAACTTACAGGGTACACCTACAACGAGGTCATTGTAACCGTATTCACCCTTCAAGAGAGCCGAGCAAGGAAGAATTCTCTTCTGGTCGCGAACTATTGATTCGACCATTTGAACTGCGGCAGCTGCCGGAGCATAATATGCACTTCCCGTTTTGAGATATTTAACGATTTCGCCACCGCCGCCTGCGGTTCTTTTTACGATTTCGTCAAGTCTTTCCTTGGGGATTAAATCTGTAACAGGAATACCTGCAACGGTTGTATATCTCGGGAGCGGAACCATTGTATCGCCGTGTCCGCCGAGAATTAATGCCTGAATATCCTGCATTGCAACACCGAGTTCCATTGAGATAAAGGAACGATAGCGGGCAGTATCGAGAATACCAGCCATACCGAAGACCTTATCTCTTGAAAGACCTGTCACTTTCTGTGCAACGTAAGTCATAACATCAAGGGGATTGGATACAACGATAAAATATGCATTCGGTGAATATTTAAATGCACTTTCGATACAAGATGAAACAATGGCGGCATTTTTTACGAGTAGGTCATCACGACTCATACCGGGTTTACGTGCCAGACCTGCTGTCTGAATAACTATGTCGGAATCTTTGGTGTCTTCATAGTTATTAGTTCCGAATATTTTAGTGTCCGAACCGATAATCGGCATAGACTCGTACATATCAAGTGATTTTCCTTGGGGGATACCTTCCAGAATATCAACTAAATAAACTTCTGTCGCTAATTCATAGTTAGCTAGCAATTGTGCTACTGTTGCGCCCACATTTCCGGCGCCGATAACTGTAATTTTCATATCAACTCCAATATTAAAAAAAATCTATTTGTTAGAATATTATTTTTTCGTAATAAGAACAAAATTCGTAATAAAATTCAAATCTTTAATGTCTTCCAATTCCTTAGATGTGATTTGCATTCTCAATTTATTTTTTTCACCAAAGATTACGTCAGCACCTTTGGCTTCCAACTGTGAAACCATAGATTCCGTATAGTTGCCTGAAAGGATAGCATCAACAGTAAACATCTGAACAGCGCCATCTGTATCTATATTTTTAATAAATTCGATTAATTTTTGGTCGAATTTTTCGGAAGTAAGGGCTTCGGCTTGCTCGGCTGTTTCAGATACTTCTGTCTGGACGGTTTTAATTGTTGTTTCTGTTGCGCCTTTAATTCCATCGGTAGCAACATCTTCTTTTTTGCCGCAAGAGCTTACAAAAGCAATAAGAACAATAGTAAATATTGCAAGCGTGAATTTTCTAAGAGTGTTATTCATAATAAATCCTTTAAATAATTTAAACAATAATGATAATTGATTTCAAAAATCACTTCAATTTCTGAAATTAATTATCAATATGCAAGAACTCCCTTTAAAATAAAGGGAGTTCTTGAAATAAAAAATTAATCTGTACCAAGAAGTTTCTTGTAGCTAGGAGTTGTTAAGGACTTCGGACGTGTGATGGGGAATCCCATTGCTCTGGCAACGATTGACTGCGAGGCAATACCCAATGCACGTGAAATACTAAACAATACCGTATAATAGCTAAATTCCTTCAAACCGAAGTGATATAATAATGAGCCTGAACCGGCATCAACATTCGGCCACGGATCTTTGATTTTCTTAACTTGCTTCAATACGTTCGGTACAACGTTGAATACGCGTTCTACTGTCTGGAATACCGGGCTGTCGGCGATGTTCTCTTTACCGAATGCTAAGAAAGCATCAAATCTCGGGTCTGTAATTCTGAGGACGGCATGACCGTAACCCGGAATGACTTTACCTGATTCCAAAGTTTCCCAAGCAAATTTTTCTAGATCTTCTTCGGAGGGGGCGCCACCGAATTTTTCCATTGTTTCCAGAACCCAACCGAGACATTCCTGATTTGCCAAACCGTGAAGAGGTCCTGCCAAACCGTTCAAGCCACCGGATAAAGAATAATAAAGGTCGGAAAGTGCCGAGTTGATTGTTGCGGCTGAGAAAGCGGAGACATTACCGCCCTCGTGGTCGCAATGAAGATTGAGATATAATCTCATCA
Organism: uncultured Hyphomicrobiales bacterium; assembly: GCA_964581505.1. GTDB lineage: Bacteria > Bacteroidota > Ignavibacteria > Kapaibacteriales > UBA2268 > CAZOOR01. The sequence goes on along the minus strand of CAZOOR010000043.1, from coordinate 20,153 downwards.
ATTTGGCAAATTTGCCGTCCGGATCGGGAATACCAAGCATATGGGCATAATTACCAGCCCAATCAAGTGATTTATCTGTTTCAATTCTTTCGCCCTTGCCAAATCTCTTACGATAAACATAAGCACCAATTGCCGGCAATTTTGCAATAATAGCAATAGCATCGTCATAGGTGGCTTCCCAATATTTATCTTTTGTCATACCTTCGGCATAGTTCTTTGCGAATACGGATTCTTTCTGCATAACCAGAATAGCCGTATTGAACATAGCCATTGGATGCGAATCGGCAGGCATATTATCCAAAACGTCCCAAACGTATTGGGGAACATCTTCATTGGCTTTGAGTTCTGCCTGAAGGTCTTTCAATTCGTCTGCTGTCGGAAGATTTCCGGTTAAGAGCAACCATAAAATTTCTTCCGGTAGTTTGTCTGTGATTTCTTTTAGTTCGATACCGCGAATGATTAGACCTTTGTCGGGGGGAACTTCCGATGTATCGCATACGAGACTTTTAACGCCGCGCATTCCGCCGTAAGCCTGTCTTAGGGTAACTTCGGAGACAACTTTGTCGCCGTGGGATTTACCGAATTCAGCTATTTCGGCTTTTTGTTGGGGAAAAATTTCCGCTAGTTTGTTTTTAAGCATTGACATAATTTTTACCTTTTTTTGTGGTTAAAAATGTGGATTAGAAAATATGTTTGTATGGTTTTTCTTTGCATTTACCATTCCTAATATTCTTTTTTAGGTTCACAAAGTTTTGTAAAATCAAATTATAAAAAATAACTATATGAACCAAGAAACAATCTAAAAATTTCCAAAAAAATAATACTTTTTGTAAAATAGTGTTTTTTATTTGTTATTAGAATGCAATTAATTTTTTTTCTTTTTTGATAATTTGATAATTTACTATTACTGATTTTTTAGTAATTTAATTTGAAGTATGTATTATGCAAAAACATATATTTTTAACACTCTTGCTTATTTTGTCATTTTGCTTTTCGGGTAATGTTATAGCACAGAACAGCCAATGGCTCAGGGATATAAGCTCCAATGTCGGGCTTGATGCCGCACACGGTTCGCGTATAGCCATTATTGATATTAATAATGACGACTATCCGGATTTGTTCTGGGGAACAGGCAAAGCGGGCAAGAATAAATTCTATTTATATCTCAATGTCGAAAATCCCGATAAGAATAGTCCTTATAAAAGAATATTCCGAGATTTTACACAGGAATCGGGCATTAACGTCAATAGAGTTCCGAATAAAACAGATAGGGTTATTGACATTATTGCTTTAGCTGATGTGGATAATGACGGAGACGTTGATTTGGTTTCAAGTATATATTATCACAGATTAGAATATTATAAGGACAATTTGGACCCGGGGGACCGGTCGGAAGTGTATCTCAATGACGGTAAGGGGCATTTTACCCTAAAACCCGATAACGGACTGTTTGATTTGCAGGTTTTGGATTGGCTACCGAAAGGTCTTATTAATACAAGCGGTATGTCCTTCCTTGATTATGACTTTGACGGTAAGATTGACTTATATATGTGCACTTGGTACGGTGATAAAAAAAACGGAATCGGAATGCCCGATGTTTTGATGAAGGGTAATGGAGACGGTTCGTTTACAAATACAAATATGCAGATTATTAAAAACAATTACTATCCTATGTATGGAGTTAATGTTACGGATTGGGATAATGACGGCTGGCCCGATATATTGACATCTGCATATTGCAACTCGAACGGTAATTTGTTCAGGAATATGCAGGACGGCACGTTTCAGGATTATTACGCACAAGCCAATTACAGTGCCGCACATTTCAAAGGCGACCACGGACAAACTCTCTGCCAATGGGAAGCACAACCCGCAGATTTTGATAATGACGGCGATATGGATTTGTTGCAGGTTTTTGTTCACGGAGGATATAATACAAATGAAGGAAGAACACATATTTCAATAAATGAGGGACCCGAAAAGGGTTTTCGTTTGGAGCCGAAATTAGATTTAATCAAACGTGATGCTCCGAACAATTCGCATCTTGGGGACCAAGGCGGACAGTGGTTCGATTTGAATGGAGACGGACTTAATGATATTGCAATAGGACAAATGTCGTATCCGCAAGCAAACAAAGAGGGGCAGGAAAGACTCTATATTTGTATGCAGGATAAGGACGGCACGTTTAGGGATATTTCTCAGGTTCTTGGTATTTACCATACAATTAAGGAAGCCCATTCGATGGAACCGGCAGATTTTGACCTTGACGGCGACCAGGATTTATTTGTCAGTCATCAGAGAAGAGACACTACTTGGCGGGATACTGTTATTGGCGGTCTAAAAAGAAGGGTAGTTGCTTCGATTAAAAGATATATGGAAGTACGTCTGCTTGAGAACAGGGTGGCTAATATTATTACTACATCGAATTATCACCGTTGGATTTCCGTAAAATTGGAAGCACCCGAAGGTTGCAACCGTAGTGCAATTGGAGCAAGAATTTATGTTTACAGTAACGGACAACAATATATGCAAGATGTGCAATCGGGTTTGGGGCATTTTGCAGGACAGCAACCGCTCATAAGGAATTTCCCTTTGGATTATACTGCACATAATATTGATTCCATTGTGGTACGTTGGCCCCGTAAAGACTTGAAGAAAACAATCGCAAAAGGTATGCCATTAAATACAATAGTAACTATTGATAGCGGCGGATATGTCAATTATAAAAAAACTTGGAAAATGCGGCAACCTGTTTTGGCTGTTGCCAATTCAAATCTCCACTTTGGCAAAGTAAATGTAGGCGACAGTAAGACAATGAGTTTTGAACTGATTAATTACGGCGATGCTCCGTTAATTATTAATTCAATTGAGGGCTTGACAGAAGTATTTGAGTTCAAACCGGCACTCGCATTACCTTTTACAATTCAGCCCGGCAAGAGTAATTCGCAAAAAGTTAGTGTGGTATTTACACCCGAACAAAGATATAAGCAAGTGGGAGATATTATTATTCGTTCCAATGCTTATAATGACTCAATAGCATTGGTCAGATACAATGCTTACGGATTTGAAGAAAAGCCAATAATTGCAACAGCGGATATTAAATATGATTTCGGACATATTTATACGGATTCTTCGGCACGGCGTACAGTTAGGATTATCAATAAGGGTGAATTGGATTTGACTATTAATAGTATTAATAGTTCGGGAATGCCGAAGGTCTATTCAATAAACAATATGCCGACATCGCCTCTAACAATTAAACCCGATAAGCACTATGATTTGATTATCGAATTCAAGCCTACTGAGGAAAAAGCATATAGCGGCAGTATTATTATTGAATCCAATGCCTATAACGATAATAATTATAATGTACGCTTTGACGGGTTTGGCGAAACTCGTAAACCGCAGATATCTGTTTCAAATACTACTTACCTTTTCGGGAAAATTCATATCGGTAATTCGCGTCAGAAAGTAATTTCGGTAAGGAATACGGGAACAGGTGAAATGATTATTAATAGTATAACATTTGAAAAGCAGTTTCAGGATAATTTTATTTTTAAGAATTTTACTTTGCCTGTTAATATCAAACCATTGGGTAAAAAAGATTTGACAATTGAATTCAAGCCGACCGAAGTTCGCAGTTATAAGACAAAAGCCTACCTGCATTCAAATTCCGTTAAAGATTCGGTGTTTCAACTTCAATTTATTGCAACCGGACTGAAGCCTACAAGTGTAACAGATGCACGCGAAAAACCGCAATTAATAATATATCCCAATCCGGCAAATGATGAAGTGAATATTAGCGTAAATAAAAATACAAGTATTACTTCACTTCGCATAGTGGATATTATGGGGAGGGTAGTTGTTGAGGCAAATATGAATAGATTGACAGCAAGCGGCATACACTTGGATACAAAAGGACTTTCGGCAGGTGTCTATTTCATCATTGCCAATGTCAATAATCAATATAAAACAAAATCATTAATAATCGAATAATAAGAAATGAAAATATATTTGTTTATAGCCTCGTTATTGTTTATTACTGCCTGCGCAAATCCCAAGAATACGGCAGTCATTAAAATTCCGCCTTTCAAGCCGGAAGTAATAATATATCAGTGTGGCGATTCGCTCAATATTGCACTTTCAATAAGTGAGTTGAACAATAAAAAAGACGGCAAAAGAAATTTTTTAGAATCAATAAAGAATTCGGAAATTAATTTTTATTTTGGCAAACGTCCGGTCAAACATCTTGCACTCAAAGATTTTCTAATTAAGAAGACAATAAACGATTCGAACGAGCTAATGCTCTACGGTGGTTTTGCAAGGTTCAATTGGCCCAACCCGAAAACCAGAACGCATGATATGACGGTGGAGATAAAAATATTTACAAAAAAAAGTATTTATGCAATAAAAACAAATTATACAAAAATACTTAGCGATTACATAGTGCAATGTAACGGTGCATTGGACTTGTTGCCGTTTGAAATCAAGTCAAGTGATACAAGTTATGTTTTGGGTATGGCGGCTGTTCGTAGGGATATGAACGAAGATGAATATGTGCCGAGTTCAGAAGATTTCAGAGCAGAAATTTTTACATACAAAGGGACATTGCTCTGGTCATCTAACTTCAATATGAATTATATGCAACTTATTAGTGAGGTAAAACCTATTAAGATAGGAGAAGCATATTTATTTACAACTATATGGAACGGCAGAAAGAATAATAAAAAGAAAGTTCGCTCGGGCGATTATAAAATAAAGCTTCTGCTACCCGTCCAGCCGCATCCATATTATATTATGAAAGATTTCACACCGGAGTTCAAATGATAAGTAATGAAGAGGCGATGTCGCTGGCTATTGCTCAGGCAAAGCAAGGAATGGGATACGTCAGTCCTAATCCATTAGTTGGTGCGGTAATACTGAAAGGCGGCAAAATACTTTCAACCGGCTACCACCATAAGTTTGGCGGCATACACGCCGAAATTGATGCAATAAACAATGCTGGTGATATTGATTTCGGTGATGCGATTTTAGTTGTTAATCTTGAACCTTGCTCTCATCATGGCAAGCAACCGCCCTGTGCTGAAGCCATAGTAAAATACGGTTTCAAAGAGGTTGTTATCGGAATGCTTGACCCTAATCCGCTCGTTGCCGGGCGTGGTGTTAAAATTTTAAAAGACGGTGGTGTAAAAGTTGCCGTTGGTATTTTGGAACAAGAATGCAAATGGCTCAATCGTGTTTTTATCAAGCATATAACAAGCACTATGCCATATATATCTTTGAAGAATGCACAAAGCATCAACGGCGCAATTGCAACGCACAGCGGAAATTCAAAATGGATAAGTTCTGTTGAAAGTAGGACAATAGTCCACAGACTACGTGCCGAATATGATGCCGTTGCAGTTGGTAAAAATACCGTACTACTTGATAATCCCGAATTGAGCGTAAGACTCGTTAATGGGCGAAATCCGTACAGAATTGTATTCGATACTAATTTAGACATACCCGAGCATTACAAAATATTCTCCGATAAGGAAGTACAAAAAACAATTCTTATCTCATCATCACAATATAGGGGTAGCGAAAAGGCTGTCCGCTTGCATTCCAAGGGGATTTCAATATTGTTTGTTAGGCTTGATGGGAACGGAAGAATTGATTTGAAGCAAGCTATGCAAGATTTATATACATCATTCAATATTGCTTCGGTCTTAGTCGAGGGTGGTTCCATACTATTCAATTCATTTCTTGAATACGGACTTATTGACGAATACCATATATTCATTGCACCGAAAATAATACCGAACGGACTTACTACTTTTAACGGTAATTACTCCATTGATGAAATGAGCGAATCAAATGAGCTGGAACTGTTCAAAATTAGTAAAAGCGGTAACGACATACATTTGTTGTATGTAAATTCCGATTTTATTCCTACCGGTGTCAAGATATAATTATTAGGGAGCAGGATTCAGGGGAACAGCCGTATAATGCCTTTTAAGCCCCCTCTCGGGAGGGGGTTTGGGGGTGGGTTAAAGAATATGGGACAGCCGACTCACCTCTCCGTCAAAGCTACGCTTTGCCACCTCTCATTGATTAAGGAGAGGAAAAAACAGCCACATAATGCCTTTTGCTTTTCACCCACCAATGTCATTGCTGCGACAGCAGGACTCTCATTTAGAAAAGAACAAGGCGTTCGTCATATTGAGCCGCAGGCGAATTATCCAGACGAATATGTCCCCCTTCGGAGGGGGTGCCTGCGAAGCAGGCGGGGGAGGATAAAACCACATTACCAAGCACATCATACATTTTAATCGGAGCCTTCAGGATGCGGTTAGCAAACAAAAGCGTTCGTCATATTGAGCCAAAGGCGAAGACCGCCAAAGGCAGCGGCGAAGCCAATCTATGCCTTTTGCATTTCTTTCTGACGCAGGCAGGACGGGGTGTTCGGCTGTTTAAGTCCCCTCTCGGGAGGGGGTTTGGGGGTGGGTTAAAGAATATGAAACAGCCGACTCACCTCTCCGTCAAAGCTTCGCTTTGCCACCTCTCCTTAGATTAAGGAGAGGAAAAAACAGCCACATAATGCCTTTTGCATTTCTTCCGCCTCCTAAATTCAGCCGTAGGATAATAGTAGTCAATACTAAATCAAATTATCAATGTTTTTTTATATTTTTGTTTATTCCTTATATTTTGTAATTTAATTAAGTATATAAATTGAAATTATTAGTTTTGTATCTATATGGTGGACGGGGACAATTTGTCATACTCTTTCGTTCAAAAAGAAAAAAATAAACAATTGTTCTATTCCCCCCAATATAGTAATATTGGGATAATGAATATTTTATCTATAAACGTTAGCATCCATATCTATGAAAGTACAAATAATCAGTAAGTTTGAAACACTAAAAAAAGGAAAAGATATGAAAAACAATTATAAATTACTAACAATTGTAATTTTACTCTTTTGGGGACTGAATAATTTACAAGCCCAAAAAACCATATCGGCCACAGGCGGAGAGGCAAGCGGTGGCGGTGGCTCAGCGAGTTATACCGTAGGACAAGTGGTTTACACTACGAATGTAGGAACAAATGGAAATTCCATTGCGCAAGGAGTGCAACAGCCTTTTGAAATATCTGTTACAACAAGTATCCCCGAAGCAAAAGACATTTCTTTAAATGTTTCGGCTTATCCAAATCCTGCAACAAACTACCTAACCATAAATGTTAAAAACTACGAAACAAAAAACCTGCAATATCAAGTTTTCGACATAAACGGAAAAATTTTGCAAACAGTAAAAGCAACAGGAGCAGAAACAAAAATTGAAACAAATAATTTTGTTCCCGCCAATTACTTTGTAAAAGTATTTGACAATCAAAAAGAAATTAAAGTATTTAAAATAATTAAAAATTAAGGAGAACATAATGAATGAAATACTAATTGCATTGTTAATAGGAATTATAGCGGGAACAATAGATGTAATTCCGATGATTATTCAGAAAATGGATAAGTATGCTAATCTTTCCGCTTTTTTTCATTGGTTAGTGTTAGGATTAATTATTCCGTTTGTATCTTGGGATATTGCACCTTGGTTGAAAGGATTAATTATTGCAGAGATTTCGTCTATTCCTATTTTATTAATTGTAGCACCAAAAGACAAAAAGCCATAATTCCGATTTCAATAATGTCTGCAGTTCTTGGGATTGGAGTAGGTTTGGCAGGTGCATATTTTATCGGATAAATCAAATGACTATGAAAAGAATATAGTGCATTTGACAATTGGTTGCAAATTGAAGATTAATCGTTTCAAAACGCCCAACACCTCATATACTTGCCATTAGTCGCAGTTTTTTTATTAACTAATTTATTATCTTCGGGTATCTTTTAGAAAAATAGAGTATCTTTGTAAGTTGGTTGATGACATTTTTTGATTTCAATCTGTCATTAGTCCATTTTGCTGTTTTAATAAATCATCTTTCATTCCGGCAAATTATTACTCATTGAAATATGGATAGTTGGGCTAACTTTATGTTTGTGTTATTGTAAAATTAGAAAAGGAAAATTCATGAAAAAATTAACTTTAGGAGTTATTGGAACTTCAAGAAAAGAAGACGAAAAACGTGTACCAATTCACCCTGAGCATCTATCACGTATCCCGGAAGATATTAGGAAACAATTAATCTTTGAAAAGGGATATGGAACGCCTTTTGGTTTAGATGATGATTTTTTTGTTGCACACGCCGGTGGAGTTGCTTCCCGTCATGAATTATTGGCTGATTTAGGTTCGGTAATTATTGCGAAACCGATATTAGAAGATTTACAAGAAATGCGTGATGGAGGACTCATTTGGGGCTATCCGCATACTGTGCAGCAATTCGATATTACACAGACTGCAATTGATAAAAAACTAACATTAATTGCATTTGAGGATATGTTCGTTTGGTCTCCCAGCGGTCAAATAGGAAGGCACACATTCTATAAAAATAACGAGCTGGCGGGCTATTCTGCAGTTATTCATTCGCTACAATTGAGGGGTATTGACGGACATTACGGCAACCAGCGTAAAGTAATTATTTTTAGTTTCGGGGCGGTTAGTCGTGGTGCTATTTATGCACTCAAAGCTCATGGTTTCAGAGATATTACGATTTGTATCCAAAGACCGGATTATGAGGTGCGTGAAGAAATTTTAGATGTTAATTATGTTCGTATTCGTAAAGGTACAGGCGGTGAGCCAAGAATGGTTACTATTGAACATGACGGCACAATTTGTCCTTTATCCGATTTGATTACTGAATCCGAAATCATCATTAACGGCACGTATCAGGATACTGACAATCCAATTGATTTTGTTACTGAAGATGAAAAAGATATTTTAAAACCGGGAACTTTAATTATTGATGTAAGTTGCGACGAAGGTATGGGATTCTATTTTGCTAAGCCTACCACTTTTAAAGAGCCAATTCTGCGTATTGATAAAATCGACTATTATGCAGTTGACCATACGCCAAGTTTTTTTTGGGAAAGTGCTTCGAGGTCTATATCTGCCGCACTGATTGTTTATTTGCCGACAGTATTAGAAGGACGTAAAAGTTGGTTCGAAAACGCAACAATTCAAAAGGCTGTCAATATTGACGAAGGTGTGATTATCAAAGAAGCTGTTTTAACTTTTCAGAATCGTTTGAAAGAATATCCGCATAATGTAATAAGCTAACGATTGGTATATAAGACATTGGAAGGGAAATACCTAACTTTTCAATTTATTATGCCGTTTGGTAATGTTCATAATCTTCAATAAATCTGCTAATAGTCCTATGCTTTATGCACTTTATTGGCATTAGTATTTTATGAATTTAGCACAATGCTTAATATTATTGGCTCTATTAATAAACTTAATAAAATACATTCCATTCTTTAGTAAAGAAACATCTATCATTTCGTTTTCAATAATTCCGTTTTCAATAATTCTTCCGGTAACAGTAATTATTTGGTATTCTAAACCTACATTATCAGCAGAAAAGTTTATAAAGCTATTAGTAGGAATAGGGTAAATATAATTTGAAAATTCCTTTTCATTTTCCACACTTATTTGATTGTCGTACAAAATGCTACTTGATGTAGGTATGTTTCGGTATTCAAAATCAGTTATCCAGGAATACCCAACTGTTCCATAAACTTTAAAAGGCATAAAATAAAACATCTTGTTAGATTTATTAGGGTCTTTTGTTTGATTTGTTACATCAAATAATAATTCTCCATTAATTGCTACTTTTAATTTTCCTAAACTTGAATCCGGATGTCCAAACCAATATATTTCTAATTCAAACCAATCATCTTCTATAACAGGGATAGCATAATTGTCAAATTGCCAAACATCATCACCTAATTCGCCATTTTTCATATACTGTCCTTTTGCTACCCAATATGGGGAAGATGTATTTGTTCCATAGATGTACAGCCCCATTCTAAAACCGTCATCATCAATATCTTTCCACTCAACAGGTAGCCTCCAATCGGATAATGTATCAGTATGGTCAAGATGAGTTTTAATTTTATATTTTATATATCCTTGATTCATTCGTTGAACGGGGTCGTTAGATAAACTATCACCATACATAACATATTGAACCCTTGAGTAAGATGTAAAACTTGTATCATCTTTAATAAATTCGATAAATAGCGCATTAGTAGGTCTCCCGTCATATCCTGTTGTACTGACAATTTCGGCATTTGCATAATCGGAATAATTATCTATATCTCCCACCACATAATTAAAAAAATGCTCTGAAAAATTACCAGGTAAGTCATTTGGAAAAGTAAAATTTGTAACAGTATCTGTTCCATTAAGATGGTGATTCCAAATATCCGTTTTGTCAACAATAACATTATAATCAAATGATGATTTGATTAATAGATTACTTGTTGTTTGTGCTGTTAAATAACTGATTGAAACAATAAATAATAGTAATCCTAATTTTATATCTCTTTTCATTTAAAGTATTCTAAATCGTGTTATTATTAAAATTAAGGCTAATTGTGAATAAATATTTCATATAATTGGTCGAATTAAGGGTATTTAGTATGAGAAAAGCAATTTTTTTTATCATAAAATCAAACTCAACCAACTCATTCTACTCTGCAAACTTACATTTTTCTACTACAATTTACAACAAATTTCAACAAAAGTGTATGTGGCTGTCATTCTTACTCCTAATTGCAAGCGTTGCGTTACTATTATTTACTTATGTTCTGATTTTTGAATGAGTAATTATTGAGCATTATTTTCCCTTGAGTAATTAGCTAACGCCGCCATATCTCACCGTATTGCATCATACAACTATATATTTTTCTTATTATTGTCAATAAGTATATATACAAATATAGTAAATAAATCTAATAATACAGGTAATATTGAAACAAAAACATATATATTTCAATACTGTCTTGCCCCTTTTTATTAGAAGATATGATTATTTATTAGCAGAATTGAAATCATAGGTTCATTTATTAATATTCACATAAGGTGTTGAGTACTTATTTTAGAATATTAATAAATGAACCTATGAGAGTGTATTGCTTAGATAAATTATTATTTATAGTTAATATAAAAAAGATTATTAATAACAGTTAATTTTATTAATCTATTATCATTTTTTGACTTCCAATAATCCTTTTATTATTATATACATTGAGAAAATATATTCCTTTGCTTAAATCAGAAATATCAATTGTTTGGTTATTTGCATTTAAAGCAGGAATCTGTTTTATCTCTTTTCCTAATAAATTAACAATAATAATTTTTGAAATATTTTTTTGTAATTTGTTTTGAATTGCAATGATATTTTTTGCCGGATTCGGATAGATTACAAAACCATAATCTTGTTTAGTAGATACAATACTTGTACTAGCTTTATCACCGGCTTTAATTGCAAGATTTGGTGTACTTTGGTATGCGTAATCTTTATATATGAATTTTTTTCCGTTCCACATTACTCTAACCCAGCCGTAATATGGACCACCGGGAATAGAAGTAATTTTTAAACCTACATAACCATCTTTATTTAAAGGTAAGGTGGGTACTTTTGGATTTGCATAAATATTCATCATAAACAAATCGCCACCTCCTAAAAAATCCGCATTTGCATCAATTATTGTGCCTTTTGTAAGTGCTTTCGCAACATCATGCCCATCGTTCAAGGGTCCATTTGACCATACATTATTTGCTCCTGTATCCCAATATCTGTCAGAATCAAATTCATATTCATTTTTTCCATCACCATTTACGTCAATACCTCCATTTTTTGGCATTCCGTCAGGTTTAATATCAGTGTAAATAATCTTTGCATTTGTATTAATAGAAAACAAAACTATTAATAAACTTAAAATTATATTAGATTTTTTCATTGGTTTTCCTCTTTAGTTTTAAAATTTTTTTATTTTGTGATAATTATCCGCTTTGTTGTAATAGAATCGGAGTTACTGATTTTAATGATATAAATGCCATTGTGCAAAGCTGACAAATCAAGAACTTCTATTGCCTGTGAATTACTTTGCTTATATACTTCCTGTCCCATAATATTATATACAGTAATTTGACTTCCTTTTTTATTGTCAATTCTAAATACTCCGTTTGAAGGATTGGGAAATACAATAATTGAATTATTATTATCACTCTCGCTAATACCGACAGTGCCATTGAACTTCGCTTTATTGGCATTTACTATTCTGCCTGTCTTGCTATCAATTAATAAAACAACAAAACTAGTATTCTTTGGATTGTGCCCCGTAGGGATAGCACCTGTAAAAGTATATGAATACTGATTTCCGTGTGTTATTGTTGTAGGAATACTATTTTCAACACCATTCCAACCTCCTATTAACTGACGAGCAACATGATTATAGTGCATAAGTTTTGCCGGCACATAATGCTCCCCTTCAATTACGAGGGTGCCTTTTGTATTGTAGTTAAAACCATCCCAATCAATCATAGGAATTGAGATGCCTTGGAAAAAGTCGTGCTGTTCCCAGCCGGCTTCTGTACCTGTTACATCATCTTCTAACACAACCAATGCTAATCTATAATTTGCATTATTAATATCCAATGCAAACTTTGTTTTTATATCTACTGTAAAACTACGTTTTGTTTCATTCCAAGTTTGATTTGTAATTTTTGTTTCTGCAACAGGAATATCGGTTTTATGTAAATTGTATTTTGTTAATAAATCGGGCATTGTCATATTCGTAATGGCATCGGGATTTCTATCAATAATACCCGTAGGAGCAAATTTTAAAAGTTTTCTAATGCCTTCGGGATATAATGGTATTATCATTGGTTCTCCGGGATAATTATTATAACAAAAACCCTTAATATGTATTGAAATACCTATCCATTCGCTTTCAGAGTATTTGTGAGCCATTGTATTCAACCCCACAATACCTCTGGGACAGAATTTGCACCACGTACCTCCAACCTCTTCGCAAACAAGTGTTTTGGTAAACTTCTCGCTAAGTATTGAAATTTGTTTCGATTTGCTATTGTTAGCAATGTTAATATCTTTTTTCCCGTTCGGATTTGAAACGATAATTTTTATTGTTTGATTGCCCGGACTATTAGCCTTCCAAGGTACAGTACAAACAAAATCATAAGTTTTATTACTCTCAACGCCTTTCGCACATATTATTTTTTCGTCAGACGTTGTCTGTCCATTATTAATTTTATATTTAACGGAAAAAGAATTAACAGTAGCTGTACCAATATTTTTTATTCGTCCTTTCACAATAATATTTCCTTTTATAGCAATCGAATTTATCGATATTGAATCCATTGCTATGTCGTATGAAGTTTGCGTTGTTCCACCAACATCTCCGGCTTTAATTGCCGTATTTGGAGTATTTTCATAGGCATATTCTTTGATTGTCAGTTTTTTGGAACTATTAAATGATACCAATACCCAACCATAATAAATTTTGGAGCCAATAAAAAATTTGACTCCAACATATTTATCGCCGAGATTTTGAAAATTCGGGTCTGAATTATCACCGATAAACGGCTCAGGTACAGAGTTTCCCCAATTGGCAGATGCATCAATAATACTTCCGGCAGTCATAGCTTGAATATATCTACCTCCATAAGGATTCGTACTTGTTCCTTTCAGATTAAACTCATTGCCTGTTGCATAAGTCATGTGCATAAACCAACCCGTTGCTCCATAATCATCCCATCTAAAATTATATTCCTGTGTTCCATCTTGATTGAAATCAATAGCAACTATATTACCGGCGGAATGCCCACCTACACCAAGAGTAGTTGTTACGTCAGGTTTAATGTCCGTATAGACTATTTTTGCATTTGCATTAATGCTAAATAAAACTACTAGTAAACTGAAAAGTAATTTTGCTTTTTTCATTTTCATTCCATATTAATTCAAAAATAAATATATTTCGTATGTTAATGACAATTGATTTGCCAAAAAGTTACACAAAAAAAATAGTCAATCCAAAATCCAAAGTTGTATGTTTTCACTTCAAATATACATTTTTTGCATATTTATCAATACAATCAACAAAAAAAGCAAGAATGGATAAACGAAAATTCCTAAATGATTTATATCTTCGCAATACTGAGGTTAGCGAATGAAAGAAATTGTTCAAAATAAATATCAAGAATCAATCAACAAAACGATTGATTATATTAACGACAACTTAAAGAATCCAATAGATTTAAAGAGGTTGGCGACCATTGCCAATATTTCTGAATTCCATTTCCACCGAATTTTCAAAGCATTTATCGGTGAACCTTTGGGAACTTATATTGTAAGATTACGAATGGAAAGAGCGGCGTCTATTCTGCAAAGAACTAATAATTCACTTTCTGAAATTGCCGAAAAAACCGGCTATCAGTCGCCATATTCACTATCCAAAGCATTTAAAAAGCATTTTGGAATTACACCTTCCGCATTTAGAAATATTGATACTTTTATTTCAAATAGAAAAATAATTGAAACGGACGATACCTCAATTCCCAAACCAGATATACGTGAAATCAAGAGTAAAGAGCTTGTCTATGTCCGAATAATCAGTAAATACGGCTCTAAAGAAGATTATTCAATTGCTTGGGCGAAACTTTATAATTATGTCAAAAAGAATAATTTATTGTTTTCGGATAGTGAATTTATCGGGTTAAGTTTTGATGACCCCGGTATTACAAAAGCCGAAAAGTGTAGATTTTATGCTTGTATTTCCATTAATGAGCCAATAGAATCTTATGGTGAATTTGGAATACAAACAATAGAAAGCGGTAAATATGCTGTGTTTTCATTAAAGGGTAGTTATTCGGGGCTTGATAAATTATACCGTTCAATTTATTTCAATTGGTTACCAAATTCCAAATTTCAACTGCGTAACGATATACCGTTCGAGAAATATTTGAACTCACCCGATACTGCTATTGAATCCGAATTATTAACTGAAATTTTTATACCTATTAAGGAGAAATTATTATGAAAATCAAAAGACTAATTATCGCAACTCTATTGGGAGTATTGTTTGGTTTTGTATGCTACGGAATGGCGGCGAGCGGAGGCAAGGAAATACCTTTTGCTCTGGCGATTAATATTATTTTGGGTAGGACGCTTATTGGCTTTGGTATTGGTATAAGTCGTTTCTCGTTTAAACACTGGGCTATTCATGGATTAATTATGGGGCTTGTTTTCAGTATTCCAGCGGCATTTGGAGCATTATTGGCACCCGAAAGTCCGGAATTTTCACATTCGAGAATGTTCATTGCTACAATTGTAATGGGTATGATTTACGGTTTTTTAATTGAATTAATCACTTCTATATTATTCAAAGCAAAATACAAAGAGATAGATAATGGAAATAATTAAACTTTCCGAGACAAATATTCAAGATGAGCATATTTGCTGTGCTATCAGCGATAAAAAATGCCACGCAGGATATAAAATGAAAAAGGATTGGCTAAGAGCTGAATTCAAAAATGGCTATACGTTCAAAAAGCTTAATGTTCGCGGCAAAGTGTTCATTGAGTATGTGCCGATTGAGCATTCTTGGTTGCCGCTTGTTGGAAATAATTTTATGGTTATTAATTGTTTTTGGGTTTCCGGTAAATACAAGGGACAAGGCAACGGAAAGAAATTATTGCAAGAATGTATCAATGATGCTAAAAGTATGGACGGTATTGTGGCTATTTCAAGTGATAAAAAGAGACCATTTATGACAGACCCGAAATTCCTTAAATATCATGGGTTTGAAATAATAGATGAAGCACCGCCCTTCTTCAAACTTTGGGGCTTGAAACTGAACCCGAAAGCAGAATTTCCGAAAATAATGCAATCGGCTAAACTCGGAACTTGTTCGGATAAAAATGGTATAAGTGTTTATTATTCCAATTCTTGTCCGTTTACAGACCATTATATTAATGTTGTATTAAGCAATTATGCGAAGCAGAAAAATACCCCGCTGACTATTCATCACATAAAGAATAAAACGGAAGCACGTAAAATGCCGATACCTTGGGTTATCAATAGTATTTTTTATAATGGTGAATTAGTAACCCTCGAGATGAAACCGGATAGACATTTGGACAAGTTAATATAAAGTGTAACAATATTAAAGAGTTCTTATTTATTCACTATTTAAATTTCGATTTGTTATAGACTTGCCAAGATATTCGAAAAATCATCAATTGAATAGTTCTGTATAATTTAGTATTGATAAATGGATATAACTTTTAGTAAGTAAAGCCCGGATAGTAATACCTATAATTTTATTTGCATACTTCCAAGAAAAATTGTAAATTATTTTTTAGTATAATTTAACTATTTTTTTAAAAATTATGAGATAATTTTATGAAAACAGAATTACTTGTTATTTTTATTGTTTTATTATTTGGGAGTAAATTACATTCACAAGAAGTAATTTTTTCTGAGGATTTCGAAAATGGAATTCCTGATACTTGGACTCAATCAATGGAAAATGGGTCTGATGGTTGGAAGGCAGGTACTCCGACATCTTTGCAGAGTACATATTTTGAAATTAGCACAAAAAATAAAACTAAAATTGTGGCAACAAATGATGACAAATGTCAGTGTGATAAAAGTCACGATTTGCTTAAAACCCCGCCAATGGATTTATCAAAATATAAGAATTTGTTTTTATATTTTGATGTGTATTTTGAGAAGAAGTGTATGTTGGAGATGGTCTATGAAAATTTATTGTTAAAAGTATCAACAGACGGAGGAGATAGTTGGAAAGATTTATGTAGCATTTGGGGAGACTATAAATGGCATACTGTTGCTGTTGATGTTTCTGAATATACAGGAGGAAACAATAAAAACATAGTCTTCGCTTGGGAATATAGTGATAAATTGAAAGAATTATTTGGTGCGGCACTTGATAATATTAAACTTGTTATTCCTGTTGATTATGATATAAATATGCTATCAATAGATATTCCTTTCCCAATATATGGCTTGAATAATGCACCTTTGCATTTTAAAGGGAAACTTGTAAATAACGGAAGTAATAAAATAAAATCTTTTGTTATTAATTATACAATTAATGGCGGCACACCGGTATCAGCAACCATTGACGGCATAAATATCCCACCTCTTGGTATATATGAATATACGCATCCTCTTGCTTGGACTCCTCCTTCATCTGCCAAGTATGAGGTTAAAGTTTTTATTACTAAGATTAATGGGAATAACGACAAACTTCAAGCTAATGATACTTTATCTAAAAGTATTGAAATAATTCCCAAGGCAGTAAAAAGATTACCTTTATACGAACACTTTACAAGCAATTCTTGTAATCCGTGTGTATTTTGGAATACATTATTTCTTCAGCCTTTACTCGATTCCAATGATGTAAATTCAGATAATAATCCTGGCTTAGCGGCAATCAAATATCAATTGGACTTTCCCGGAAAAGCCGACCAAAGTTTTAATCCCGATGTTGCAACTAGGAAATTATTTACAGGTATTCACTCTATACCTCAAACTGTAATTAATGGAGTCGTGAAGCAGTTCCCAACACAAGAGGGATTGAACAAAGCGAAACTTCTTCCGGCATATTTAGAAATAACCGGAACTGCAAAAGCTAATACCACTAATAATTATTTAGAAGTAAGTGTTACGCTTAATCCATTAAAAGATTTAGGTACAAACAATATTCTACAAATAGCAGTTGTTGAGGATTCATATAATAATACAAAGGGGAATAATGGCGAAACTGACTTTTATCAAGTATTACGCAAATTATTGCCAAATGGAAACGGAACATTAGTTGATTTGTCTTCCGGTAAAGTTACTCATAGCGAATCATATACATTTACCGTTGGTAATGTGAACACAGGTAATTATAATTTATGGAAGGGATTAGACAATTGCCATATAGTTGTATTTGTACAGAATCAAGTTGGGAAAGAAATTTTACAAGCAAAGGTGCTTCCAATTTCGTTGATTTCTGATATTAAGGAAGAAATATCCATTGACAATCCGATAGATATATTTCCAAATCCGGCTAAAGATGTAGTATCTATATCATTAGCAAAGTGTAATGACTTATCAAAAATTAGTATCAGTATTATGAATACATTAGGACAAATTGTCTATGCAGGTTCTTTACAGCCATCTAATGATAAGCATTTTACAATAAATATATCGGATATTGCTACCGGTGTCTATTATATCAACGTCAATGTTGATTCTAAGATGTTTTCAAAGAAATTTGTTGTTATTAAATAATACTTCAAGTTGGTAATTTTACACAAACTATCACAGGCACTTATAAGTTTTTTATAAGTACCTGTGATTATTAATAACAATATTCATTATATGCGATGATATTATTTTATTAATTGTATGTTTTCTACTAATTATAATTATTGATATAAAGCCATATATTTCCGTTTATGGTAAGTCGTAATTTTGCCATAAAGAATTACAAGTAATAAACAGTAATCCCTCACCTTCTATCGACGGCTATACATATCCGTTACAATTTGCACTGTTTGTTGAATACTTGCGTCTATAATTATACAAAGGGGATGCAACGGATTCGACGGGGTGTTGGAGACTGAAAGTTGCATGTCGTGCTTTATCGGTGCTGCACGTAAATACAACCGGTAACGGCTTATAAATGCCAACAACAATTATGCAATGGCTGCTTAATTAACAAGTAGTCCGTCCGTTTGAGCAAGTGCCTGTCATTGCTTACTCGGACGTCGCAACAGACGGGCTGGTTTCGATGTTTGCTTCGGACATTGGAATAAGACAACACGATGCTAAGCCGCAAAAACCTGTTCTTCGGTTCTTTTGCGGACGAAAATTCAAAGATGGACTAAACATGTAGATGCTTCGGTTGAAGCTCTTCGGACGCGGGTTCGACTCCCGCCATCTCCACATGAAAATCAAAAAACCGCTTCTGTACTTGCTTCTCGGAGCGGTTTTTATTTTAAGTATCAAATGTGTGCAAAATTTTTTATTTTTTGTGATTCAATTTCTTTCTAAAAAAAGCATTCATTTTCTTAAAGAATTTTTTAAATTGTAAATTTCTTTTACTAATTCACTTCTTCTTGGACCAACCGGTTCATTTGAAAGCAAAGTATTAAGTTTAATATATTTTTCTCTAAGAACAGTTGCATCATTACCGTAGTAAACTGATTTTGCCCACTCCTTAGCTTCTTTATCCCAAAGATTTGCATATTCATCAGGTAGATATGCAAGTATTTCCTTTGTCTCGCTATTTAAGAAATGTCGGAAATTATATTTATTAATATCGTCACCAAAAATATATGGGACAAGGTACAGATTAATTAGCATAGTTTGCATTAGTTTTGTTTCAGCCTTTTTAACTTTGCCTTTTTTATATAAAGCTAATATCCATGTTAAATATTGGAATGGCTGACCTGCATCATCAGGAAATCTCCTTTGAAAAAGATTGAATGATTTAACAGCGCCATCTATATCCCCCATCAGCATATATAATGGACCAATGATATATCTGACACCACCACCGTCATTGTAGTATCCGAAAGTTCTTTTCTCATATTTAAGAAAATCCTCATAATTTTTAATTCTGGATTGAATCCCTCTTTTTGTTTTTGGTAGTTTCATATATTTAGTTTACTAATTTATTAAAATTCAGGAAACTTATTAAAATATAATATCAAAGTCAAAACTGTTTTCAACTATTATATCAATATCTATTGACAGTCTATTAAGTGTATTTAAAAGTAATATAAGAGAAGTACCACCTTTGAAAACAAAATCAAGAACGCTTTTCGATAATCCTTCCAGAAGCATCATCGCTCAGATACGCTTTTCCACTAATACTTTATCTACTTTATTATATTGCTCGGAAACTTGTCCTAGCCATTAATTTTTTACAGAGGTATTTTCTGTCATATCAAATTAACGGCAAAAAGACAATGATATTGCCAATAATTTGAGTTCCTGTCTGAATAGAATACTTTACAGGTTCCATTTATCTACAAAAATCTGTGCATTAGAGTCTGCCGATACCATTTGAACTGTGGCGACCAATTGCTCGTTTCTAAATATTACAATTTTATGAAGATTGTAAATCATTAATCCGCTTGTTAATACAGCTATTTTTTTGTAATTTGATATTAGATTTG